>JBBTEI010000056.1:0-25380 GCA_038042405.1 Pseudomonadota bacterium | reverse complement strand
GATGTTCACCGGTTTTCCCGGAAATTCTGGCGAAACCGTCAAGATCACGGTTGCGCCGCCTGGCAAACGCTAGAGCGGCCTAGCCTTCAAGCAGGCGCATTAGCGCGATAACATCATGATCAATTTCTGAATCGCAGGCGCGCAGTTTCTCGATCTGACGAACGGCATGAATGACTGTCGTGTGATCGCGACCACCAAAACGCCTCCCGATTTCGGGGAGCGATCGCGGAGTCAACTGTTTGGAGAGGTACATTGCGATTTGACGCGGGCGGGCAACTTCGCGCGCGCGGCGGGCTGAAACCATTTCAGCGTGGCGAATATGAAAATGCTCTGATACGCGCTTCTGGATTTCATCGATTGTAATCCGCTTGCGGCTCGCACGGAACATTTCACCAAGCACGTCTTCGGCAAATTCAACCGTGATTGGCCGGTTGCCAAGTGCTGCATAGGCCGCAAGCCGGTTGAGCGCACCTTCGAGCTCACGCACATTGGTCGCTATCCGCGCGGCGAGCAAATCAATCACATCATCACCAATCACGACTGTACCAAGTGCAGCAACCTTAGCGGCGAGGATCGCGCGGCGCAGCGGATATTCGGGTGGTTGAATGTCGGTCACTAACCCTTGCGTCAATCGTGACAGAATGCGCCCCTCAACGCCGTCAAGTGCGTGCGGACTGCGGTCTGCACTAATCGCAAGCCGTTTCCCATTGGCAATGAGTTCATCAACGGTATGCAGGAATTCTTCCTGCGTTGATTCTTTGCCGGCGATGAATTGTACATCGTCAATCATCAGTAGATCTACCGAGCGCAGCCGGAGTTTAAATGCCATCGTATCGCGTGCACGCATGGCGGTCACAAATTCAAACATAAACCGCTCGGCAGACATGTAAGCAATGTTAGCCGCTGGGTTAAGTCGCTTATATTGGTGGCCAATGGCATGAAGCAGGTGCGTTTTGCCTTGCCCGGTCTGCGCATGAATATAAAGTGGGTTAATCCGCATTGGGCCGCCTGCTGCAAAATTCTGAGCGGCATTGGCGGCAATCGCGTTTGATGGCCCCGTGATGAAGTTGGCGAAGGTTAGGCGGGGATCAAAGCTAAACTGGTCAGCAGATTTTGGCGCAACTGGCGCAACGATAGAAGCTGGCGGTTCATAACGCGCAGCCTCATTATCAGCGCTGGTCTCAATCCGTATGCTGCGGACATAAGGTGTAACCGCGCGCCATGCCTGTAACAAGCGTTCGCCGTGATGTGAACGAACCCAGCTCGCCATAAATTCGGAGGGCAGCGCGAGCAGGACAGCATTATCTTCATGACAGAAACCGATCAATTTAACCGGTTTCAACCAATGATCAAAGCTGCGGACTCCGATACTTTTACGCAATGTTTCGCGAACCGATTGCCAATCATTTTCAATGTTAGCGGTATGCGCTTGCACAGGCGGTTCTTGAGGGGGCAGCGAACTCAACATAGCGTGTAAAAATCTTCCCCCAAACCACTCAACCAACACATCTAAAGCCAGTCACCCAAACGCGATAAAAACGACGTGCTGTTATGCAGCTCCGCTATCTGGCGACAGTCCGATGATCGGCCGCAGATCGATTCGCCTGCTGCTCTTCTCACTTTGTAGGGGGGTGTTGCGCGCGCGATCAAGCGCAATGATGTCAAAAAAATGAAATATTTACTGTTGACTCACGCAATGGCTAGAATCCGTGATTCAGTTTTAAGTCATTGAAAACAAATGATTCTTTACGTGGGGGTCGTGCCGAGCCAATTGCCGAATCGGCGGTTAACCAAGGTTTTCCAGCAAAGCACAAAAAACCCGCCGATGCGAACATCGACGGGCCATGTAAATCACCATGCGATAATATCAGGCGAGGGCTGATACCGCTTTGGTCAGCCGGGCAAATTTACGCGAAGCCGTGTTCTTGTGCATCACGCCGCGCGCAACGCCGCGTGCAAGCTCTGGCTGAACCGCAGCAAGCGCTGCTGCTGCAACGGGCTTGTCGCCGGCATCAAGCGCGAGTTCGACTTTTTTTACGAACGTGCGAATACGGCTAATCCGGTTGCCGTTAATTTCTGCGCGACGGTCATTACGACGGATGCGCTTTTTTGCTTGCGGCGTATTCGCCATGCTGGAACCTCGAATTTGCTAGATAGTGGAAACGGTTCGGCAATTACCGCCCCGATTGAAGCAGCGCCCTTAGCCAGACTATGCGGCGCGGTCAACCTTCAACGCTGGCATTTTGCGCAGTAAAAGGTTGATCTTCCAGCATCGACACGGCGCAGCACCGTTTTTCCGCACAGACAAGTCTCGCCCTCGCGCCCGTAAACGCGCCACTGCTTGAAAAAATAGCCAAGTTCGCCGTCTGGCCGGGCATAGTCGCGCAGCGTTGATCCGCCTGCCTCAATCGCGGCTGCCAGCACATCCTTGATGGCAATTACCAGTGGCTTGAGTCGCGCCGTTGCAACTTGCCCTGCGGGAAGGTCGGGGGCGATTCGGGCGATATGAAGCGCCTCGCAGACGTAAATATTCCCCAGACCCGAAACGACGCGCTGATCGAGTAAGAGGCTCTTGATTGAGGCGTTACGACCTTCAAACGCCTCCGCGAGATGGCTTGCAGTAAACGCATCGCCAAGGGGTTCGGGGCCAAGCGCTGCAAAAATTGGCCAATGCGCGACCTCATCACTGCGCATCAGATCAAGCGAGCCGAACCGCCGGGGGTCATTGAGCGCAAGCATGCGCCCTTCATCAGTTTCAATCACGAGATGATCATGTGCGCCGATTTCGGCTGGATCAACGCGCCACCGTCCCGACATGCCGAGATGGAAAATCAACGTATCATCGCGGTCGGTGGTGATTAGCCCGTATTTGGCGCGGCGGCCAAGCCCAGTAACGCGTGCGCCAGTCAGCCTCTGACGTAAATCGACCGGAATATCGCGGCGCAGATTGGCACGGCGCGGTTCAACCCGAACCAGTTTGCGGCCATCAAGCACAAGCGCGATGCCGCGAACGGTGGTTTCAACTTCGGGTAACTCAGGCATGGATTTGCGCTAGCGGGAGGCTCACAGCTTGGCTAGAGGATTGACGCATGAGTGAAACAGTTTCTTTTGGCTACGAAGAGGTGGCCCCGCGCGAAAAGACGTCGCGCGTCGGCGCAGTCTTCTCAAGCGTTGCCGCGCGCTATGATTTGATGAACGATGCGATGTCGGCCGGGATGCACCGGCTGTGGAAGGATCGCTTCGTCCGCCGCGTCAAACCTCGCGACGGTGAAATGATTCTTGATATGGCGGGCGGTACGGGAGACATCGCGTTCCGGATGCAGACGTCGGGCGCGTTGATCACAGTCGCCGATATCAATCCAGACATGCTCGGCGTTGGGATGGAGCGCGCTTTGCAACGTGATATCGGTGGGCTTTCGTGGAGCGAGCAGAATGCCGAAGTGCTAAGCTTCGACGATCGCAGTTTTGATGCGTACAGTATTGCTTTTGGTATTCGTAACGTGACGCATATCGATAAGGCGCTATCGGAGGCACACCGCGTACTCAAGCGGGGCGGGCGGTTTTACTGTCTGGAATTTTCGACGACGCTCTGGCCCGGTTTCGCAGAAGTCTATGATGCGTATTCGCACAAGGTGGTACCAAAGCTTGGTCGCTTGCTCGCGAATGATGAGGATAGCTACCGCTACTTGATCGAATCGATCCGCCGCTTTCCTGATATGGCGCGGTTTGAGGGGATGATCCGCGACGCTGGGTTCATTCAAACCAAGGTTGAGCCAATGCTTGGTGGACTCGTGGCCATTCATAGCGGCTGGAAGATTTGACCGGACGTTTCACTCATTTCCTTCGGTTGATCCGCTGGGGCCGTATCCTCGCGCGCAATGGCGCGCTGCTGGGGATTGAACGCGATGCCAATGTGTCGCGCAGTTTCCGGCGGGTTGCTCGGCTTGCGCGCCTTGGCAGCTTCCCTCCCAATCCACCTGCGTATGCTGATGCGTTTCGCGCGATTGGCCCCGCTGCGATCAAGCTTGGTCAAACGCTGGCGACACGCCCCGATTTGGTTGGTGAGGCGGCGGCGCGTGATTTGCTCCAGCTTCAGGATAATTTGCCGCCGCTTCCCTTTGCTCAGATAAAGGCAGTGATCGAAACCGCGCTTGGGAAGTCAGTCGAAGAACTGTTCGCATCGATCGAACCTATACCTGTGGGTGCCGCCTCGATTGCGCAGGTGCACAAGGCAATCACGCCCGAGGGCAAGACCGTCGCAATTAAAGTGCTGCGCCCCGGCGTTGCTGAAAAATTTGCGAGCGATATTGAAACCTATGAATGGATCGCCGCCCATGCTGCCGCGCGCGGTGGAGAGCTTGCGCGGTTGCGCCCACGCGAAGTGATCGCGATCTTCAAACAATGGACACTGCGTGAGCTTGATTTCCGCCGTGAGGCCTCGTCAGCGTCTGAACTTGCCGCCGCGATGACGTCCGAACCCAATTATTTTGTGCCCGCAATTGACTGGAGCCGGACGAGTAGGCGGGTGATGACGCTTGACTGGATCGACGGGGTTAAGCTGACCGATCACGCAGCGCTTGCCGCCGCCGGGCATGACCGCACGAAATTGGCGCATACGCTGGTTCATGCGTTTCTGGTGCAAGCCATCGGTGAAGGCTTTTTCCATGCCGACCTTCATCAGGGTAATCTCTTCGCGATGGCCGATGGCCGGATTGGTGCGATTGATTTTGGCATCATGGGCCGAGTCAATCGCCAGGCGCGGCTTTGGCTAGCGGAGATTCTCCACGGGCTGATCACCGGGAATTACCGCCGCGTCGCCGAGATTCATTTCGACGCGCAATATGTGCCCGCGCACCACAATATCGATGATTTCACGACCGCGCTGCGTTCTGTGGGGGAGCCGATACGCGGCGTTCCGGTCAAGGATATCAGCGTCGGCAATATGCTCGATGGGCTGTTCGCGATCACGCGCGAATTTGATATGCAAACGCAGCCGCACCTGCTGCTGCTCCAGAAAACAATGGTGATGGTTGAAGGCGTTGCCTCATCGCTCGATCCCGAAATCAATATGTGGGAAGTCGCCGGGCCGTTCGTTGCGGATTGGATACGCAATGAGCTTGGCCCCGAAGTCGTGATCGCGGGCAAGCTTCAGCGGCTTGCCAAAACGCTCGCTGACTTGCCCGATCTGGTGCGACGAATTGAGGCGGCTTATCCCAAGGCAGGGGCCGCGCCGATAGGGCCACCGCTTGCCGAAATCGAGATAAACAAGCGTTGGGCAGGATGGGGATATGTCATCATTGCGCTGATTGCAGGCGGAGTGGGAACTGCTGTTACGGCGCTAATCTAGCCGCTACTTCGCCACGGCTAGATAGGCGATAATCGCTGCGCGATCTTCGGCCTTTGGCACGGTGAATGCCATATTGGTGCCGCGTACCAGCTTACCTGGCCCTTGCAGCCATTTATCAAGCTGCTTTGGCGTCCAGATGAATTTTGCCTTTTTGAGTGCCGGGCTATAGTCAAAGCCTGCGATGCTGCCCGCCTTGCGACCGACAACGCCGAGATGCTTTGGCCCCGTGCGGTTCGACTGGATCGAATGGCACGCGCCGCAACGGCTTTCATAAAGTATCTGGCCACGCGCGACATCGCCTGCGGCAAAAGCAGATGTGCTTGAAAGCAGGATAATTGCTGCGGCAAAAATCGGGGGGCGCATTGGCATTTTATCCGTTCAAAAAAGGGCACGAACTTCCGGTGTGAAAGCTCGTGCCCCTTTGTCACAGTTCAGATGAATTAAACCTGAAAAGCGCGGTTGGTTATGCCCCGAAGGACAGCGGGCCAGCAGGTGCTGCGCCGCCAAGTGCTGAGTTAAGCAACGTCCAGTGCATGGTTTCGTCCGCTGCCAAACGCGCAGCAACCTGACCAAGGGCCTTATCATTGAGCGAGGGAATCACACCGAGATAGGCGTTGATCGCACCCAGTTCGAGGCGACGAGCAAGTTGAAGAATATCACCTGCGCTCTTGATCGATCCCGCGTTAAGGTCAGTCGCATATTGCGCGAGCGTTTTTTCAGCGACAGCTTTTCCACCCATTTTGTTGATCGTCGCGATCAATGCGTCACGGTGGCCTTTATGGTGGCTTTGGAAAAGAACAGCAACATCAAGCACGCCCTTATCAAGCAGGCCTGACTGCGCGCCTAATGTGTAAGCGTTGATCGCCTCATGCTCAAGACCAAGTGCGACATTGAGTATGCCAACATCATTAGCCGTGCTGCCCTTTTTATCCTTCATTTTGGCGGCCATAGCATCATTGCCATCAAGCAGCGCAAGTGCGGTTGCTGAAAGTGTGACGGCGGTAACCGTGCCAAGGAAATTCCGTCTGCTCGCGGTTTGAATTACTTCTTTCATATATGTTCTCCAGGATTATAATTTACTCTTTTTTTCACGAGATACCGCCCCAAGGGCGCACATCCCGCACCTATCGGCCAATCCGAAAGCTCCCCCGCTTACGATTCGGTTGCTGCATTTAATATCAGCTTTGCGGCGCGGGTGTAGCGGAATATTAACCACGACGTCTGCCCTCGACTCGCGGGCGCTACACCCGCTAAGGGCGAGACATGAATGGCAAGCGCATCCTTCTGATCATTGGTGGTGGCATCGCTGCGTATAAATCTTGCGAGCTTGTGCGCTTGTTGCGCAAAGCCGGGGCTTCGGTGCGCTGCGTGTTGACCAAGGGTGGCGCTGAATTTGTGACTTCGCTCAGTCTTGCTGCACTGTCTGAAGACAAGGTTTATACCAGCCTGTTTGACCTCAAAGATGAGGCGGAGATGGGGCATATCCAACTTAGCCGTCAGGCCGACCTTATCGTGGTTGCGCCGGCCACGGCTGATTTAATGGCAAAAATGGCGGCAGGGATCGCCGATGACCTCGCGACAACATTGCTGCTCGCGACTGATAAGCCGGTACTCGCCGTGCCCGCGATGAATGTGCGGATGTGGCAGCACGCCGCGACCATGCGCAATGTCGCGACGCTGCGCCGTGACGGCATCACTATCCTCAACCCTGATGAAGGGCCGATGGCGTGCGGCGAACATGGCCCCGGTCGCTTGCCCGAACCCGAGGCGATCCTGCGTGAGATTGCGCGCGTGCTTGGTGGCGTGGCCGATCCGCTGATCGATCAGCCCGATTTTGCACTTGACGCTGACCAGCCGCTTTCGGGCAAGCATATCCTCGTCACGGCCGGGCCAACGCATGAGCCGATTGATCCCGTGCGCGTTATCGCCAACCGCTCTTCGGGAAAGCAAGGCTTTGCGATTGCGGGTGCGCTCGCCGCACTTGGCGCGCGGGTGACCTTGGTTGCCGGGCCAGTCAACCTCGTGACGCCTGCCGGGGTAACGCGGATTGATGTTGAAACCGCAGCGGATATGGAGGCAGAGGTCTTTGCAGCGCTCCCCGCCGACTGCGCGGTTCTCGTCGCTGCTGTGGCTGACTGGCGTGTTGACGCTGCACCTGAAAAGCTCAAGAAAGAAGCAGGGCCACCAACGCTGAACTGGCATAAAAACCCAGATATCCTTGCCGGACTTGCCGTCTCAAAACAACGCCCAAAACTGTTGATTGGATTCGCCGCCGAAACCGAACGCGCGATCGAGCAGGCGACGGCCAAGCGTGAACGCAAGGGCTGCGATTGGATCGTCGCTAATGATGTGTCGGTTGATCGGATGGGCGGCGAACAAAATCTCGTGCATGTCATTACAAAGGACGGCGCTGAAAGTTGGGAGCGGATGGAGAAGGGGCTGGTCGCAATGAAGCTTGCGGGGAAGATTGCTGATGCGCTTGGCTGATATCGAAATTGGCTTGCAGCGCCTGCCGCACGGCGACGGTCTGCCGCTGCCCGCTTATGCAACCGAAGGTGCGGCGGGAATGGATGTTGTCGCGGCGGAAACGCTGACGCTGGAGCCGGGCGCGCGCTGTGCCGTGGCGACTGGTTTTGCGATGGCAATCCCACAAGGTTATGAGGTTCAGGTGCGTCCGCGTTCAGGCCTTGCCCTGAAGTACGGGATTACCTGTCTTAATACGCCGGGCACCATCGACAGCGATTATCGCGGCGAAGTGAAGGTGATTCTGACCAACCTTGGGCAGGAACCCTTCGCAATCAATCGCGGTGATCGCATTGCACAATTAGTACCAGCGCTAGTGCAGCGCGCGGGGTTCACGCTACTGGACATTTTACCTGAAACGGCGCGTAATGTTGGCGGATTTGGTTCAACCGGGAGGTGAAGATGATTCGGATTTTACTCGCAACATTAGCGGCGTTACTGTCACAGTCAGCCTTGGCACAAACAGTTGAAGTGGCCGAAGGTGATTGGTCAGATATTCCCGCAGCCAAGAACGCAGGTGGCCCGGCGTATATTAGCGAGCGATTGATGGGCCAGATTGATAGGCTGCTCGTGGCGGGCAAGTGCCCCAGCGTCGGCAACCGAAAATATGCTAACCTCAACGTGCCAATCCTCGTCCAGTTTGATGGCGGCGATCAAGTGCAGAAGATTGTCGTCCGGCGGATTGGCTGCCCCGAAGTTGAAGCGATTGTTGGCGGTATCGCCGCAGGCCGCGCAAAACAGGGCTATTACCGGTCAAACGGCAAGAACCAGACCGGCTGGTATCGCAGCGAGATTAGCCATAGCGTCAACTGAACTTAGCGATGAACAGCTTGACCGCTACGCCCGCCATATCGTCCTGAAGGAGATTGGCGGGGTAGGACAGGTCGATCTGCTGAACGCACATGTCCTGATCATTGGTGCGGGCGGGATCGGCTGCCCGGCGATTCAATATCTTGCCGCCGCTGGCGTTGGCCGGTTGAGCGTGATTGATGATGATGATGTCAGTCGTTCCAACCTTCAGCGGCAGATACTTTATACCGAGGCTGATATTGGCGAACCCAAAGTGGAGGTGGTGGAACGGGTCGTGCAACAGCTTAACCCCGATGTCGCGGTGCGGGCGCTGCGCCAGCGGGTGACCAGCGAAACCAGCACAGCTTTGCTCGACGGCGTTGATGTCGTGATCGACGGGTGCGACAATTTTGCGACGCGGTTGATTGTGAATGACCTGTGCGTCGCCGTGCGAGTGCCGCTGGTTTCGGCGGCTATCGGCCAGTTCCACGGCCAGATCGGCACATTTCGCGGCTGGGAGGAAGGCAAGCCCTGCTACCGCTGTTTTGTAGGGGACGCTCATGATGCCGATGACTGCGATAGCTGCTCCGAAGTCGGCGTCCTCGGCGCGATGGTCGGCCTGATGGGCAGCTTCGCCGCGATGGAGGCAATCCGCGTGATCGCTGGATTTGGCGAACCCCAGGCAGGAAAGCTCCACATCTTTGACGGCCTGACGCCGGGGATGCGGACGATCAGGCTGCCCAAAGATCCGGGCTGTTCAACCTGTGGCCAGCCCTAACGCATCATAGGCAGCCTTCAGCGTTGGTGCCGCGAGTGCGCTGGCCCGCTCCGCACCCTTGGTCAGGACTGCATTTAGCGTTGTGACATCGCCTTTCAGAGCATTAAACCGCGCTGAAATCGGACTGAGCGTTTCAACCAGCACTTAACCAAGCGCGGGCTTGAACGTGCCGAAGCCTTGGCCCGCAAAGCGCCCGAGCACCGCGTCAATGCTCTCGCCGGTAAGCGCTGCATAAATCCCGACCAAATTCTTCGCCTCGGCGCGGCTCTCAAGCCCTGCGGCTTCGCCCGGAAGCGGCTCCGGGTCAGTCTTGGCCTTGCGCACTTTGGCCATGATCGTGTCAGCGTCGTCGGTCAGGTTGATCCGGCTCATATCGCTTGGATCGGACTTTGACATTTTGGCGGTGCCGTCACGCAGGCTCATGATCCGCGCGGCGGCAGGCGGGATAATTGGCTGGGGCATGGTGAACAGCTCACACTCAAAATCGCTGTTGAATTTGGCGGCAATATCGCGCGCAAGCTCAAGATGCTGCTTCTGATCATCGCCTACGGGCACATGCGTCGCCTGATAGAGTAGCACATCGGCGGCCTGAAGCACGGGGTAGGCGAACAGGCCAATACTCGCGCCCTCACGGTCTTTGCCCGATTTCTCCTTGAACTGGATCATCCGGTTGAGCCAGCCAATCCGCGCGGTGCAAAATAGCAGCCATGCAAGCTCGGCATGGGCGGGTACGCGCGCTTGGTTGAACAGGATCGAACGGTCAGTATCAATCCCGCACGCGATCAGCGCCGCCGCCATTTCACGCGTGTTCGCGGTCAGATCGGTAGGCTTGTTGTACACAGTGATCGCATGGAGATCGGCGAGGAAATAGAGGTTTTCGCCGTCGATACTGTCCTGCATCGATACCCAATTGCGGATCGCACCGAGATAATTGCCGAGGTGGAGATTTCCCGTTGGTTGAATGCCGGAGACGACGCGCATGATTAAGGGTGTTCCTGTAACTCGATTAAGGCAATGCCGCGCGATGCCCGCTCATCGCACTCGGCGCAAGGGGGGATGAAATCGGCATTTCATAAATGGCCAATTTCTGAGGAAGTTGACACTGAATCGGTATGCTTTCTGACCCTGCACGATATGAAAAATACGGCGCAGAGAAAAGGGCGCGCGAGGAGAGAAAGCATTAACCATGCTAGGAACATAACATGAATATTTGGCGTAGGAGGCATTTATCCCCCTTGCATACGTAAAACAAATCGTGTATATCATGTTGCATGATGAGGAAGCCACTGACAACACTCGCTTTTTTCAAACAGTTTCCCGATGATGAAACTTGTTTGCAGCACCTTTTCGATGTTCGTTTCGGACAGGGCTTTGAATGCCCGTCATGTGAGCGCCCGTCGCGCTGGTATCGGATCAAAGCCGAACGGGCATACTCTTGCCAGTTTTGCGGTCATCACCTGCACCCTACCGTTGGAACGCCGTTTCAACAGACGCGGACGCCTTTGCAGCTTTGGTTTTATGCAATCCACCTGTTCACCACGACGCGTCACGGCGTGAGCGCGAAGGAACTGCAGCGCCAACTAGGCGTCACCTACAAAACCGCTTGGCGCATGGCGCACGAAATCCGCGAACACATGGCAGACGTTGACGGTGATCATCAAATCGGTGGCTTCACCAAGCATGTTGAAGTCGATGAAGCCTTTGTTGGCGGTCGTGAACCCGGCGCATTTGGTGGCAAGGGCAAGACTGTTGTGTTTGGCATGATGGAACGTGGTGGCCACATTGTTACCGAAGTCGTCCCTGATCGTAAGCGCGCTACCTTGATGCCCTTGATTGAGGAAAACGTAAAACAGCACTCAATCGTTCACACCGACGAACATACGGCCTACCAGACGATCACAGCACACGGCTATTATCACGACACTGTGAACCACGGGCACGGGCAATATGTTTCCCCAACAGGCTCGACGGTCAATTCAATCGAAGGCTTTTGGCGTCACCTGAAATCATCCATCAACGGCACTCACATTTGGGTATCGCCAAAGCACCTTGGCAAATACGCCAAGGAATTTGAGTACCGCTTCAATCGCCGGAACCAGCCTCATTCGATGTTGCCGGAACTGCTTTCGACTTTCGGGCCATTGCCGTCAAAGTCGCGTTGAAGCGGTCGGCGTCACCTTTTGGATCAGCGCGGCGCTCTTTGATAAAATTGGCGATTTGCCCGCTGTCGCGGGCTTCTTTAAGAGTCGTCATTTTACAGATGACCCCGCTGAGAACAAGCCTTGGGCGGCGTCTAAAATTTGAACACCGAATGCAGCAACTGCGATAAATAAGCCACCCAATACCAAGCCGGTTGTGATAATGTTCCACTTGACGCCAGCCGTAGCGCTGGCCACGCTGGCGATTTTTGCGTCCAAGGTTCCGACTTCGGTTTTGACATCGCCAACCTTGCCAGACAAATCACTGATGCTCTGGGAAATGAGCTTTATCTCGCCCATCAACTGTGCAAATTTAGTCTCGGTGCGAGCCTCGACCGCTTCGAGCTTGGCGTCGATCAATCGTTCATCGTATGACATCATGCCCTCCGTGGCTTTAGCACCGGTAGACGCTTCTTGAACGTCTGCGTGCTTAACTCCGCCTTTATAAGGAACAGGTTGATATAGAGTTGAAAACGATCCAGTTGCGGCACCACCCCCCACCACAAACGCTGCCGCCGTAAGAGAGTAAGCAAGCGTAGTGGTTTTATAGGACTCACTTTGCGACATTTTGTGTGAGTCCATCTATGCCAACCGACAAAGCATCGCGCAGGGCCACAGCAACTTCCGTGGGCATTGTGACGCTCCCAACATTTCTGATAAACATTTCTAATGAACCATCTAGCTTCGTCACACCGGTTTGCTCGCGAAAAACAATTAACACGTTGTTCTGGTTGGTGAAAACCTGCGCGCCGGTGGCCCACGTTCTGTCGACATCGTAACCAAGCTGAATATCCATTGGACGTCCGTCTGGAATGACTGCAGGCGGGAGATTCTCCGTATTTTCGCTGGCCACAAGGCAACTCCAATTTATCAAAGACCCCCATTATGCCACATAGCCCTTGTTGGCAACAACGTATGCGAAGGGGATAAACGCCGCGTAGGAAAGACCACTGGCTGTGCAGCTAATCCGACTGCACTATGGTCGCTGTATAGGTGCGGCTTCCTAGATGCCCTAGTATTTGCCAGACGTTTTTCAAACCGTCCAATGCGCTGGGCGGCACACCATTATCTAGATCGATAACGACATTATCCGCGATTTTTGTTGACGAACGGGGAATAGGTCGTTCCGTCCGGATCATAGCAGACCATTCGCGGGCAACGCCAACAGCATCGAGACTTTCGAGCTGGGAAACATAAGTTCCACCGTCGAAATCGCAAATAATAGTGAATCTTTTCATTCACTAAGCTTAGCAACGGCACTGCTTATGAGCAATTGGCAGCCACAGTTTCGGTTTGCTATCATGAAATTCAAAGCGCCGTGAGAATCACGCCACCCCCCTCAAAGCAACGGCGTGATATCCACTGGCCTGTTCCCACGCCTTAGCTCCACGGTTACAGTCGGGCGGTCGCCTCCTGCGCGGCCGATGGGGCCGCCTTCAAGCACATTATCACCGACGCGGGCGTCGAGTGCTGCAAGGCTGGTGATGAGGGTTGTCCAGCCGCCGCCATGATCAATGATGATGATCTGGCCAAAGCCGCGAAATGGCCCGGCAAAGGCGATGCGTCCGCGTGCTGGGGCGACCACGAGCGCACCGTCACGCGCGGCAATCGTCAGCCCGCGCGCACGCACGCCAGTGTCGGAGACTTCGCCTAGCCCGGTGACAACAGTTCCAGCGACGGGCAGGCGATAGGAAAGCCGCGCGCTTTGGCTTTGCGCAGTCATGGCTGGGCCAGCAGCCCGCACGTCACCGGGGCGGTTTGGCCGCAATACCGGGCCGGGGAGCGTTTCAAGCGCTGTCCGCACTTCGGCAGCGGCGCTGACACCCGCCATGAGTTCAACAATATCGCGCGCCTTTTCACCGAGTGCGATGGCGCGGTCTTGCTCATTGATCGCACCGCGCGTCAGCCGCTCTGCCCCCAGCCGGCGGGTTACGGCAAGCTTGACCAGCCGAGCGCGTTCTTTGGCAAGCTGCCGTTGCCCCGTCTCAACCGCCACCAGCGCGCGGTCGGCATCGGCACGCAGCCTTCGCCCTGCCTCCACATCAGCGCGCAAGCCCTTGGTGCGCACGTTGACGATGGGCATCATGCTCGCCAGTGCGGCGCGAACATGGACGAGATCGCGCATCAATCCGGGCTGAACGAGCGCAAGCCCCGGCGGCCTGCGCGCCATCGTCTGGAGCGCCGCAAGCAGCCGCACCGCTGGTTCCTGCTTTGCCGCCAGCCGCGCGCGCTGTTCGGCGCGGAGTTGCTCAATCAGGCGGATGCGCGCCTCAGCGGCGGTGATGTTCGCCTCGGCTGATTGGATGCGCGCGGCGACGGCGGCCGATTCAGATTTTGCCCGTTCAGCAGCACTCAGTTCTGCTGCTGCTTGCCGCTCAAGCTGTTCAGCGCGGGCATTTGCGGCCTGCGATTGCGACTTGGCCGTGGCGAGCGCGCGGCGTTCGTCATCAATCGACTGCGCGCCCGCGACGCTGGCGAGCAAAAGCGCGCCCGCTCCAAGTGAGCGGACGCGCCATACCGCAAGGCGGCTTTGCTTACTTATTTTCGCTGTCGAGTTTGCCAAATTTGGTTTCAAACTCTGCGATCATGCCCTTGGCGAGCAGCCCAGCCTGCTCAACCCAGCTATCGCGCGTGATGCGGTTTTTGAAATTGCCAAGATGATCATCAACCTTGTCAATTTCTGCCGCACCCCATGCCGCAATCTGATCAAAGCGGGTGACGCCGAGGCTGATGAGCAGCGTATTGAGCTTTGGCCCGATGCCCTTGATCTGGAGGAGATCATCAGCATCACCAACTGCTGCCGGAATGCCAATCGCGGTTAACGCAACCGCACCTGCGGCCACGGCCACCTTTTTGACGGCGCCGTAAATCCGCTCCCACTCAGTCATATTGCCAGCGGCAAGGAGCTTCGCCTGCGGAATCCATTCCTCACGCCCGATCCGGTCTTTGAACTCACCGAGGTGATCGTCAACCTTGTCAATATCGCCTGCTGTCCAATTGGCAATCTGATCAAAGCGGGTAATGCCAAGGCCATTTAGCACACCGTTAAGCTTTGGCCCGATGCCCTTGATAATCAGCAGATCATCAGCGGCACCTACTGCGGCAGGAATGCCAATCGTAGTGAGTGCAGCGGTTCCCGCAATGCCAGCGCCGGCAAGGTCTAGGCCGGAAGTGCTGGCAGCAGGGGCTTCAAACGCCGCAACTGGAGCCGCAGGCTCGGGCGCGCGGACGGGCACTGTATCGGGAGTGGCAGCGCGCGCAGTTGCAATCGCGTTCGTGGCTGGTTCGGGCATATTAAGGGCGGCATTATGATTGCTGCGCCTGAAAGCCCACCAACCAGTAAGGAGGCCGATCAGGAGCGGGAGTAACGACCAGAAAAACGAATTGGCTGTACAAAATGGCCACATAGAAAAAATCCTTTCTGTCGCCGGTTACGCGTTATCGGAGCGATTGTTGTGCAAGATGAACCAAGCAATCAAAACCCCAAGGGCGAAAAGCAGCAATGCCTGAAAAATAAAAGAAATGACTGGTGGCATGATGTTTTCTCCTATTGCACTGCGGGCGCAGCAGCGCTGCCAGTGGCCGCACCTGTGGTCGCTACGGTGAATTCAATTCGACGATTTTTGGCATGAGCTGCCGCGTTGACCGCAGAATCAAGCGGTTTGGTTTCGCCGTAGCCCTTTGGCGTTAAACGCGCGGCAGGAACGCCCTTATCGACAAGCGCCTGAACCACTGAATTGGCGCGTTCTTCGGACAAGCGCTGGTTTGGGGCATCGCCGCCGGTTGTATCGGTATGACCGCCAACTTCAATCGTTGTGCCCGCACAATCCTTGAGCGAGGCCGTGAGCGCATCAATCAGCGGCTGTGAATCAACCGCAATCGCAGCGCCGCCGCTAGTAAAATTGATCGTTTTGCCTTTGATCACCGTATCAACGCCAGTCTGGCAGGTGGTAACGGCCTCAACGGTGGCGGGAGCTTCAGCAACAGTGGCTGTGGGCGCAGCAGGCGCTTCGGCAATTACTGGTTTGGCAGGCGTTGCGCACTGCTTACCAAGACCCATTGGCCCGTGCAGGAACCAAGCGAGCGCTGCGGTTGCGAACCCACCGAGCACGACTTTTACTGTACTACTCATTATTACCATCCCCTCGATTGGGTTGTTTTCTCGGCACCTTTAGAAAAGGCGACCCAACCCAAGTGCAAAGTTAACCGACTCTCAACCAGAGTCCAGTGTGGAAGCTGCGGAGCTTAACACCTTGGGCTAAGTCACTGCCAAAAAGCTGTTTTTTGAAAATCATTTTTGCGCGCGGATTGGTGGTGGGTGAGGCCGCAGCCGGATACGCTGCAAATCGGCGATTCGGCTAATCCGTGCCGTCTGCTTCACGCGCGACTTCGCGCCAGCCGATATCGCGCCGATAAAAGCCGCCCGGAAAGCGGATTGCCTCAATCGCTGAATAAGCGGCTCCGCGTGCAGCGGTCACATTTTTGCCGCGCGCCGTGACGTTCAAGACGCGGCCACCGCTCGCGACAAGCTGGCCTGCGCTGATCGTAGTGCCCGCGTGAAAGACTGTGGCACTGGCGGTCTCACCAATCTCAATAACCGCCCCTTTTTCGGGTGTGCCGGGATAGCCCTCCGCCGCCATCACCACGGTCAGCGCGCTATCATCCGAAAAACGGGGCCGCTCCGCATCCGCCAATTGCCCCTCAGCGACAGCCAACAACAGTGCGACAAGATCGCCCTCATAGCGCATCATCAGCACCTGACACTCAGGATCGCCGAAGCGGCAGTTATACTCGATCAGTTTGGGCCCGTCCTCGGTGAGCATCAAACCTGCAAACAGCACCCCGCAATAGGGCATGTGCTTTGCCGCCATCGCCTCAACCGTTGGCGCAATGATTTCGGCCATCACCCGCGCCTCAAGTTCGGGCGTTAGCACGCGTGCGGGGGAATAGGCACCCATGCCGCCGGTATTCGGGCCAGTATCGCCCTCTCCAACGCGTTTATGATCCTGCGCCGAGCCAAAGCTTACGATATTCGTGCCGTCGGTAAGCGCGAAGAAGCTGACTTCTTCGCCAGTCATAAACGCTTCGATCACAACCGACGCGCCAGCACCCCTAAAGCCGCCGCCGAACATATCCTCGATCGCCGCGCGTGCTTCGTCTTCGGTCTGCGCGATGATCACCCCTTTGCCGGCTGCTAGCCCGTCGGCCTTGATCACGACGGGCAACCCAAAGCCTGATAGGCCTGCAAGCACCTCGGCCTTGGTCGTGTAATGTTCATAGGCGGCGGTCGGGATATTGGCGTAGCCGCAGATTTCCTTGGTGAAGCGTTTTGATCCTTCCAACTGTGCAGCGGCACGGTTTGGCCCGAACACCGCAACGCCTGCGTCACGCAAGCTATTGCCGAGACCAGCCACCAACGGCCCCTCTGGCCCAACCACAACAAAATCGATTTCATGCACCGCGCAAAAGCTGATCACCGCATTATGATCGGCACTGTTGAGATCGACGATTTCGGCCACCTCTGATATGCCGGGGTTGCCGGGAGCGGCATAGAGTGTATCGCAAAGTGGCGATTGCGCGAGCTTCCAAGCCAGCGCATGTTCGCGTCCACCGCTGCCGATCAACAGGATATTCATGGTACAAGAAACGCCCTTTGATGAAGAACCTCGCCTCCTAGCCGAGGAACGCGCGGGCGACAACGCAGGTGCGCTGTCAGTGAGCGAAATATCCGCGCTGCTCAAACGTCATGTCGAAAGCGGATTTTCGCATGTGCGCATTCGCGGCGAGATTTCGGGCTTCAAACGCGCGGCATCGGGTCATCTCTATCTTGCGCTCAAGGATGAAGGCGCGGTGATTGATGGGGTGATGTGGAAAGGGGGCGCGGCGCGGCTGGCTTTCGCGCCGTCGGACGGGATTGAGGTGATCGCGACGGGTAAGCTCACGACCTATCCCGGCCGTTCAAAATATCAGATTGTTATTGAAAGCATGGAAATCGCGGGCGAGGGTGCGTTGCTTGCTTTGCTCGAAAAGCTCAAGGTCAAACTTGCGGGCGAAGGACTGTTTGATCCAGCACGCAAACGCCCGTTGCCATTCCTGCCGCGTGTTATCGGCGTGGTGACCTCACCCACCGGGGCGGTGATCCGCGATATTCTGCACCGTCTGGCGGATCGCTGCCCAACGCGGGTGATCGTCTGGCCGGTGCTGGTTCAGGGACAGGGAGCCGCCGCGCAAATTGCGGGCGCGGTAAACGGTTTTTCCGCGATGACGGGCGCTGACCGGCCTGATCTTGTGATCGTCGCGCGGGGCGGCGGATCAGTTGAGGATTTGTGGAGTTTCAACGAAGAAATCGTTGTCCGCGCGGTCGCCAATTGCTCAATCCCGACGATTTCGGCGGTCGGCCATGAAACCGATACAACATTGTGCGATTATGCCGCCGATGTACGCGCGCCGACGCCAACGGCTGCGGCTGAACGCGCGGTGCCGGTGCGTGCCGAATTGCTCGCCGGGTTGCAGACGATGGGTGCGCGGGCTTTGCGTTCGGTGCAGCGAACATCCGAACGTGCGGGTGAGCGGTTGGTGGCAATCGCGCGGCGGCTGCCAACGCCTGACATATTGCTCGGGGGCCAGCGTCAATATGTTGATGATTTGGGAGAGCGGGCAAAGCGCGGGCTGGGGCGGCGTTTGGCCGATGCGGGGGGTAATTTGGCCCGCTCGGCAGGGGCATTCCGGCCAGCCTTGCTTGATCAGCGACTGACACGCGCAAAGGATCGCCTTGCTGCCACCACGCGGCTCATGTTGTCGCTCCACCCGCATAATCCGCTCAAACGCGGCTATACCTTGGTCACTGATCCAACGGGTAAGGTGGTGATGGACTGCGCCACGGCACGACAGCAAAAGGTGCTGTCGCTCAGCTTCATTGACGGTCAGGTCAGCGTCTATCTTGAGCAAAGCGGCACAATGACCTATAGTAAATCAAAGCCGGTTGCGGGCAAGGCAAAGCCCGAGCAGCCTGATTTGTTTTAGGAGCGTAGTTGCAATGTTGATGACCCAAGGCGGAAGAGCTGCGAAACTCCATTATATGGCCAACGGTTTTCGTATCCTTGCGCACGGCGATCATGTGACTTGCGCTGTATCAGGCGCGGCAATCCAATTGGAACATCTGCGCTATTGGAGTGTGGAACTGCAAGAGGCCTATGCAACGCCTGAACTGGCGACCAAGGCTGCGCTGGGCCAGTGATCGCAAGGACTGTACTTGCCTCACTTGCGTTGTTGATCCTGCCCGGAAGCTGCATTGCCGCCCCGGCCGTGCCTCTGGCAAAACCAGCGCCGAAAATCGCGACCGCTTCCCTCCAACCCGTTGGGCCAGCAAATATTGGCCAATTCCAGCTTGACCGATTGCCACAGCAGGGCAGCTTGGCACGCGGACGTGTCCCGGTGGGTGCAAAGCGGCTGGTTGTTAATGGGCAGGATGTTGAAATCGCCAGTGATGGTCGGTTTATTGTGGGTTTTGGCCGTGATTATGATGCGACTGCAATCATGGTTGCGTATCTTGCCGATGGTCGCACACTTACGGAGCGTGTGGCCGTCGCCAAGCGCGCATGGAAGGTCGAAAACCTGACGACTGTGCGGCGCTATAGCCAGCCCGATGCAGAATTTCAGGCGCGTCGTCCGGGCGAACTTGACCAAATCAGTGCTGCCCGGCGAACATTGGCAGTCTCGGATGGCTGGCGGCAGAATTTCATCTGGCCTGCAAAGGGCCGTGTTTCAGGCCAATTCGGTGCGCAGCGGATTTACGCCGGTGAACCGGGATCACCACATAGTGGTGTTGATGTGGCTGGCGGTACGGGCGCGCCTGTGGTTGCCCCTGCCGACGGTGTCGTGACGCTGGCAGCGGCGGCCCCCTTCACACTTGAGGGGAATTTGCTCATTATCAATCACGGCATGGGGCTCGACAGCAGTTTCCTTCACCTTTCCAAAATTTATGTGAAGGAGGGTGATGTGGTCAAACAGGGGCAACTTATCGGCGCGATTGGCGCGACGGGGCGTGCCAGCGGGCCGCATCTTCACTGGGGAATGAAGTGGAAATCTGAGCGGATTGATCCACAGCCGCTCGCTGGGCCAATGATCGTTGCTCCTACCAAACGGTGACAACAATCATTGCCGCGCGCAAACAGCACTGCTAGCGCTGTGATCTTAAACTCACATCGAGGCGCTCAGCTTGGCAGTCGAAAAAATATCCTCTCTGGTTGAACTTGCGCGGCTTGCCGGCGTATCGCCCGGTACGGTTTCGCGGGCACTTTCCGACACGGGGATGATCTCAAAAGCAACGCGAGAGCGGATCAAGGCACTTGCACTTGCGCATGATTTTCGCCCCAATCCGCTTGCACGTAATTTACGTACCAAGCGTACTGGGGCGATTGGTGTTGTCCTGCCGCTGGGCCATGAAGCCAATCAGCATGTTTCCGATCCGTTTTTCATGACGATCCTCGGGATGCTCGCCGACCAGTTGACCGAACGTGGCTATGACCTGCTACTGTCGCGTGTGATCCCGCATAATGATCGCTGGCTTTCGGATATTATCGATTCAGGTCGCGTCGACGGCGTGCTGGTGATTGGCCAATCCAATCAGGCCGATGTCATTGATGCAGTGGCCGCACGCTATCGGCCAATGGTGGTCTGGGGCGCCAATATGGCTGGCCATAATCACTGCACGGTTGGTTCGGATAATGTGATGGGTGGCCGTATCGCCGCGCGCCATTTGGTTGATGCCGGTTGCAAGAAAATCAGTTTTCTGGGCGATTCTGCTGCACCTGAATTTGGCCAGCGGCTTGCGGGCGTTCAGGCAACGCTTGCCGCAGCCGGCGTTGCGCCTGCGGTTGCGCTGCCGGTGCATCTGACCGCTGAAACCGCGCATGAGATTATCCTTGCCTATCTTGCTGGTGACAAAATCCCCGACGGTATTATTGCGGCATCAGATATCATTGCGATGAGCGCGCTCCGGGCACTCTCCGAACGCGGAATTGCTGTGCCTGAAACGGTTCAGGTGGTCGGCTATGACGATATTTTTGTCGCTGAACATACCTCGCCACCGCTTACGACCATTCGCCAAAACCTTGCCATGGGGGCCGGACTAATGGTTGATATGCTGTTCAAACGGATGGCGGGAGAGGAAACGGCATCAGTCTCAATGCCCCCCGAACTGATTATCCGGGGTTCGACGCAAGGGTAAGGGGCTTGCTACCGCCGCTTGGTTTGAGTTTCACAAACATTGTTGCAACAGCGCCGCAGAACATGAGCGCGCCTGCAAAGCGCAGTACGTTGCGCGGATCGCCGCTGAGCAGACTGTTATAGAGATCAAACTGCCAGAAGGTGTAAATCTGGATCATCATCGGGATCACGATGAACATATTGAATATGCCCATATAAACCCCAGTGCGTTCGGGCGGGATGCTCCCCGCGAGCATGATATAGGGGCACCCCATGATGCTCCCCCAGCCAAGCCCGATCCCGACCATCGGTAGCCAGATACCCGCTTGGCTTGAAACGCCGGGGATCATCATCATGCCAACGCCCGAAGCCACGAGACAGCCTGCATGAACCGCCTTCACGCCAATATGTTTGACGATGGGCACCATGGCGAGTGCGGAGGCAAAGGCGATGAAGTTATAGAATGCGCCTGCTTGGCCATATTCCAATCCTGCCGCTTTGAAGGCTGCGGTGCTGGCGTCAGTCGTGCCGAAAGCCGACTTTGCGTAGGACAGCCCGACGTATTGCCAGTAGCAGAACATCGCGTACCACTGGAACAGCTTCACAAAAGCAAGCTGTCGCATTGTTGTCGGCATTTCCACAATCGCATCACGAATATCGCGCAAGGTGTTGGCAACCCCCATCGGACGTTTGCGCATTTCGGCTATTTCAGTGGCACTAAGCGGCAGTTCGCGCACGCTAAACACTGACCAGCAAATTGTGGTGATCGAGAGCAGCGCGCCGATTGCAAAGGCCAACTTTGCGGTATCGGGAATGCCAGAGGCATCAACCGCATTCATATCCATTCCCATCCACACGAAGATTGACGGCGCAAGATAGGCCAGCGTCTGAGCAAGGCCGGTAAACGCGCTTTGCGTCAGAAATCCGGCGCGGTGCTGATCTTCATTCAGGCGATCACTGACATAGGCACGGTATGGCTCCATCGTCACATTATTAGCGGCATCGAGAATCCAGAGCAGTGACGCCGCCATCCAGAGTTCGCTTGAATAAGGCATTGCGAACAACGCGAGCGAGCAGAAGATTGCGCCAATCAGGAAATAGGGCGTTCGCCGCCCAAAGCGCGTGACCGTCCGGTCGCTCATTGCGCCGATGATCGGCTGAATGATCAAGCCCGTCATCGGCCCTGCAAGCCACAGCAATGGCAGACTCGCCTCTTCGGCACCCAGATATTTGTAGATCGGACTCATATTGGCTTGCTGAAGCCCGAAGCTGAATTGCAGCCCGAGGAAGCCGAGATTCATCTGGAGGATTTGCCAGATCGACAGTTGCGGTTTCATACCCATGGCTTTTGTCCCGTCGTGAATGCTGCTTGTGCCAGCGCTAGCCCGCCGAGCAACCCGGCCTGATCGCCGAGCGCAGGTGGTTCAATGATGATCGTGACATAATCCTTCGCAAGCCGCAGCGCTTCGCTGCGCATCGCTTCGAGCAAGCCCGGCGTCGCCATCACGCCCCCGCCGAAGATGATCCGGCGCGGTGACAGGACGGCCTGCACGGACATCGCAAGCTGGCCAAGATACCACGCGACGATTTTATGTGCGGGATGATCGGCGGGTAGCTCAGAAAGCGATGCCCCCCAGCGCGCCTTGATCGCGGGGCCGCTGACCAAGCCTTCAAAACAATCGCCGTGAAAGGGACAGACACCCGGAAAATCCAGATCGTCTGGATGTCGCCTCGGCAGGATATGCCCCATCTCGGGATGTTGCGCCCCGTGGATTGGCGCGCCGTTAATGATCGCGCCGCCGCCAATGCCAGTGCCAACGGTAAAATAGACCGCAACATCATCGCCTTGTGCTGCGCCCCAGCGGCTTTCGGCAAGCGCGGCCCCGTTAACGTCAGTATCAAAGCCCACAGGCACATCAAATGCGCGGCCAACTCGGCCCGCAAAATCAGTGCCGCTCCAGTCCGGCTTAGTCGTTTTGGTGATAAATCCCCAGCGCGGCGACGCTGGATCGGGATCAATCGGGCCAAAGCTGGCGATGCCAATTGCATCCACCGGGCCATTCGCTTTGAACCACTCGATGACGGCGGCGATGGTGTCTGCCGGGTTGGTTGTGGGGATGCGCGTCGTTGCCAGAACCGCGCCATGTGCCTCAGCGATGCCGAGCACGAATTTGGTGCCCCCGGCCTCGATACAGCCAAAGCGGGGGCGGGCCTGTGTCACGGCGTCACCAGCTCTGCCTTATCGCCGTCAAGTTTGAGGCTGAACATCGGTGCGGGCGTCCCAATAAAATTGCTGCCGTCAGGGCTATCGATAAAGCTCGCCACGCGCAAATCATCAAGCACCAGCCAGCTATAGGCTTGAGTGGGTGCCCCTTCGGGATTGGCCGCGACTAGCCCGGTGCCGTTGAGCGGCGCATACGGGCCAAGTGCGCCCTGCGCGACCATGCCGTAAAGCCCGCTTGGCCCTTTTGGCCCGCCTTCGTCGAAGGTGAAATCATGCGTTGACCAGAACAGATAATAGAGACCGTCACGGTGTAGAATGTGTGGACGCTCAAGTTCATTGTTAAGGCCATCTGCACTGAGCAATGGCGGCAGCAATCGCCATCCGCCCGCCGCAGTGTTATCAGCAAGGGCAATACCGATTGCGCCATTGTGCGTGCCGCCGCCTGGCATGGAAGCCGCGAACACCAGATAATCACTGCCCGCCGGATCACTGAACCATGCAGGATCACGAAACGCTTTGATCTTTCCCGGCGCGCCGTCGTGCTCATCAACTTGCATATAGAATGTGCCGCAATTGCCCACGCATTCGATTGGGCTGCTCCAATTCTGAAATGTGGCTATGCCGTCAACGCGTATCACATCAGCACTTGTCACATAAAGCCGCTGGCCGAATGTAAGCTGTGTCTCGCCTGCATGGCCAGTTGCGGTGAAATATAGCGTTAGGCGCGATGTTGCGGGGTCAAGGATCGCCGAGCCCGCCCATTCGCGACTGCCAAGGTTGAATCCATCGGGAAGTAGATCGCCAAGATCCTTCCAAGCCCCCTGTTCGTGTTGATGAACTAGGCGAATACGCGCGATGCTGTGTCGCGCCTCTGGATCATCGCACATTGGCGACGACAGGATCATCCATAATATGCCGCTGTCAATCTGCGCGGTGGTTCCATCGATGCACTGTACTGGCCACATATCCCATAGATAATGATCGGGGAGCAGCCGTTCTTCCGCCGTGATCGCAGGGATAACGGGCATGTTCGGGCGGTCAATCGCCGCGATATGGTCAACTGTCCAGTGGCTTAATGATGGTGCTATGGTGATGGGCATATTGATACCTGCCAAACGCAGACCCTTTGAAAATCACCGCCGACATACAAACGCGTCGGCGGTGGCTCCCCCAAAAGGCTTCAGAATTCAAATTTGACCGAAGCCGATACCGTCCGGCCGTTGATTGAACGTGCGCGGATGACACCATTGGTAGGGATCGAATCTTCTTCGGCTTCGGTGAACCCGTCGATATTGAACAGGTTATTCGCATTGATCGAAAGCTGCACCCGCTCAATCGGACGAATTGAAACGAAGGCGTTGACCTGCGTAAAGCCGGGCAGTTTCAGATTGTTGCTATCCTGCGTGAAGCTAGACGAGGTGCCAACCACATTTGCGCCAACCGTGAACTTGTCCACGTCGAACTGCGGCGTGATGTTATAGACGAACTTTGCCTGACGCTTTGGCCGATTGCCGACGGTACCGGGGTTGAGCGCATCGCGGGTGATTTTTGAGTCGGTGTAGGTGCCCGAACCCGCAATGCTGAAATTGCCAGTCCGATATGCGGCTTCAAGCTCTAGCCCGTAGCTGCGATATTTGCGATCAACAAACTGTTGGCCAACCGGACGGTTCTGGTCAAAATTCTGTTCTTCGGCGCGGGCATAAAAGCCAGTCGCAAAGAGCGAAAGTGGGCCAGCGCGGTACTTCAGACCAAGCTCGGTTTGTGTCACAAAATCAACCGCAGCCTCTTCATCAAGCAGACCACCTGTAGTCGTATTGATGGCGGGGCCGATGGCGATCCGGTCAGCATTGGCGCGTGCGCCACGGCTGTAGCGGCCAAAGCCAGCGAGCGCATCACTGAAGCGATAATTCGCGCCCGCCGAGTAAGAGAAGTAGTTATAGCTATAATTGATTGGGCTTGGGTTGGCGAGATTGAGCACGGTTGTCCGCGCTTCCGCAGCCGAAATGACGCCATTGCCGTCAAGATCACGGGGCGCAACCGGGCCGTCAATATTGACCGAACCGCGCGCCTTGCCCGCATCATAGCGGATGCTGGCATCGAGATTGATCTTGTCACCGTCATAAGCAATCGACGCGAATGGGGCATTGGTATCATAATCGATATTATAGGCACGGCGGCAGCAGTTACCGAAGAAGAATGCGCCCGAGGCAACGCGGCCATTATCGGTTTGAACCACGCCCGCCGCATTGGTAACATTGATCAGCGCCGCATTGCTGCCCGTTGGTTCAAGCAGATAGGATGAGAAATCCCATGT
>JBBTEI010000055.1:0-6468 GCA_038042405.1 Pseudomonadota bacterium | reverse complement strand
CGGGCCAAGACCTATGCGGATTCGGGCGCGCACGGTCTGTTCGCGCCGTTTCTGCAAGATGCAGTATTGATCGAACGGCTGTGCAAAGCCTCGCCGTTGCCAGTGAATATCTTGATGCGTCCCGGCTGCCCTGATCATAAAGCACTTGCCGAACTGGGGGTCGCGCGGATTAGCCACGGCAACGGCCCTTGGGCGGCGGCAATGGACTGGCTGGAAGGCGAAGCGCGAAAGGTTTTGAGCTAAAAACCAGCCCTAGAAAAACAGCCCGTCGTCTGCTTTTACATCGGTATCGTTCGCGCAACTGTCAATCAGAGCGCGCCACTGTGGCGGGGTGATTGAGGCGGTATAGGCGGCTTTGGGATTGGCGCTTTTGCGAAACATCGCTTCGCGTGTCTTCGACATTGGGTGGCTTGAAATATAGCCGAGTGCGGCTGCCGCCTCGCCCAGCGCTTTTTCGCCCTCGGATAGGCGCGCGAAAAATCCGGCGGTGTCTTTTGGCGACACATTGGCGCGCTGCATCAGGCCAATCGAGAAGGCGTCTGCTTCGGCTTCGGCATCACGCGAATAGGTTGCCGAAACCAGTGTGTTGGCATAGCCACCGGCATCACCGCCAACCCCGCCGAGCAGGACGCTCAACCCCGCTTGGCGGAGCAACGACTGCATTACATCACGGTTGCGGACATGGCCGATTTCATGGCCGATGACGCCGGCCAGTTCGTCGGGGGATTTGGCTTCCTGCAATAATCCCCGGAAGATGATAATCGTGCCGCCGGGCAGTGCGACGGCATTGACCATATTGATATTGGCGACGCGCACCTTGAGCCCATTTCCTGAAGGTTCGATCCGCTTGACCAACGCATCAAGCGCTTCCTGACCACCGGGGCCATTGCAGAAGCGCCCACCGAAATCGCCGACCATTGCATCGCCAAGCTGCTTTTCCCATGACAGCGGCACCAGCGGGGCGAGCCATTCGGGCGCTTTCATAACAACCCCGACAAAAGCCAGTGAAATAGCGGTAAAACCAATAATGGCCGGGCCAAGTCCAAAGCGATCCACCCACGCACCATATCTGGTCAACTTTGGCAAATGGCGCAGAATTTCGGGTGGCGCAGGGTCGATAAAACCTAACCGCCAGCCCTTTCTATGCTTGTAGCCATAAACCGTACCATTGATGGAGACAAGCTCCGTCCATAGGTAATGATCATCCATCCCGCCTTCGGAGCGAAGCCGGAAACCGTCACCATCGGGAATTATCTCCGGCTTGTGCCGGATCGCTGATGCGCCATCATAGTGCCAGACGTGGGTCATAAATTATCAGATAGCACCCATGTCAAACGCATCAAGAAGCCCCTCGCCCTGCTTGAGATCTGCGGTCTGAGACTGAGTGAGCGTTAGCAAATTCACTTCTCCGGACGCCTCCAAATGGCGAATGAAAAAGCGCCAGCTGCGATAGCGGATGAAGGGGCCGACAAGCATGAAGGGAATCAAAATGGCGGCGAGGATGAGGATAGAATTTACCGGATTTTCCAACATCGGATTTTGGCCCGGTTGGATATTGGCAAACCCGCTAAATAGCCCGAAGGAGGTGATAATTAGTGCGCCAGGAACAAGCGCAAGCAGCCAGAGCCCCAGATTGCCGAGAAACAGCATGAACCATGATTTCGTGCGTGCCGTAAATTCAAAGTCGAGTGTCGAGAGGCTGAGCGTGCCAATCATCTCACGGAAGAAGGATGCGTAATAAGCAAGCGCCATGAGCGGAAGAACAATATAGAAGGAAGCAATGACGATCCCCGCACTTGCCATCCCGCCCGCCATCCCGTCCGTGGCACCGATGGCGACAGCAGCGATTCCAGCCAGAATAATCGCTCCAATCGGCACGAGGTAGCACAAGGCATATCGTTTCATCAGCTTTTGCCAGTCCGGCCCCGACTCAAACATGTGCGGGCCAAAGCTCATCCGGTTCCAGCGTTCGGACCAAAGATTGGCCATCGACCAAGGAATCAGGAGGCCGGCAGCAAGTGCGCCTGCAATTGTCTTCCAGAAATAGGAGAGGCCATAACGAAACCCCCGATCATCGCTGCCGCCATGAATGCCATGCCAGCTTGTACGGCTGAGACGGTAACGAAGGCCACGAAATATCGCGAGACCCGTCAAGTAAAAAATTAAAAAATAAAACCCTAGTCCTAATAGTCCGGCCAAAAATTCCTGACCCTGTAATATCAGCGCCTGAACCAGAAATTGCAATGCAATGAGGGGGGTAAAGAAAATAACAAGTGCAGCCAGAAATCCGATAAATAATTCTTTGCCAGTGCCTGCCCACTCAAGCTGGTCATCGATAAATCGGGTTTTGCTCCATAAATATCGCCGTTCTCGTGTTGTTGCCCAAAATCGATAAAAACCCAGAGTAACAATGTTCAAAAGGGCATTCGTGATACCGATCGGCAGGAAATCTTGCCAGCGCCCTTCAAATTCAAACGCAGTATTATCTTGACCGCCAATGCCCATTGATCTTCCTTCCCCTGGATATTGACTAAATATTCAGGAAAGGATGGTCAGGTCAAGCTCTACTTGTCGGGGCGTGCGGGGGTTCTATTTCGGGAGGTTCGGGTGCATCAAGTTCGCCCTCCCATTTCGCAACGACTGCGGTGGCGACGGCGTTGCCAACGACGTTGGTGCCTGAGCGGCCCATATCGAGGAATTGGTCAATCGCAAGGATCAGCACTAGCCCCGCCTCGGGGATACCGAATTGCGCCATCGTCCCCGAAATCACAACAAGGCTTGCGCGCGGGACGGCGGCCATCCCTTTTGAGGTGAGCATCAGCGTCAGAAACATCGCGACTTGCTGGCCAAAGCTCAGCTCAATCCCGTAAAGCTGCGCGATGAAGAGCGTCGCGAAGGTCATATACATCATCGAGCCGTCGAGGTTGAACGAGTAACCCAGCGGCAAAACAAAGCTGCCGATCTTTGGCGGCACCCCGAAACGGTCGAGCGCCTCAAGCGTGCGCGGATAGGCGGCTTCGGATGATGCGGTCGAGAAGGCGAGCAGGATCGGTTCACGGATATAACGGATCAACGTCCCCGCGCGCGGCCCGATCACGAGGAAGGCAGCAAGGAACAGCGTTAGCCACAGCACGAGCAACCCGAAGTAGAAGGTGCCGATAAACCACGCAAAGGTTGCGAGAATACCAAGCCCGTTGACCGCGATTACCTTCGCCATTGCCGCAAACACCGCGAGCGGCGACATCCGCATGACATAGTTGGTCACCTGAAGCATGACATCGACGAGCGCATCAACGCCTTTGACAATCGGCTCAGCTTTTTCGCCTACTGCCGTCATCGCAACGCCGAAGAACAGTGAGAAAATCACGATTTGGAGCAGCGTGTTATTCGCCATCCCCTCAAAGATTGATTTGGGGAACATCTCTGAAATGATCGTGAAAATATCGCTTGAGGGTTTGGCGATTCCTGCGGTCGCGTCGGCGGGCGGCAGGACGAAGCTGGTGCCGACGCCAGGTTCAAGCAAATTGACGAGGATCATGCCCAATGTCAGCGAAACGACGGTCGCGCCGATGAACCATGTCATCGTCTTGAGACCAACACGGCCAAGGCTCGCCGCATCGCCCATGTGGACAATGCCTGACACGAGCGTCGCAAACACCAGCGGCGCGATAATCATCTTGATCAGGCGGAGGAAGATATCGGTAACCAGCTTGAACCATTTGCTGATCGCTTCAATCGTGCCGGGATCAGAGATCGTCGCGTGGAGGATCGCGCCAACGATGATGCCGAGAACAAGCCCGATCATGATATAAAGCGTCAGGCGTTTGGCCACGGGCAGCATCCTTTATTGGTTTTATAGGGGAATGACGCGATGTGGGCGCTGTCGTCAAGTATGTTGACTATACCAGCTTCAATTTACGCGCGGTTTTGCCAAGCGTTTTACGGTCTTCAAAGGGCAGCGCATAGCGCGCAGAAAGCCAGAGTGCTGCGAGTTGGACGAGGATCACGGCGGGCAATTCCGATAATGTCGGCAATTGCAGAGCAAGGTGCGCGGCGATCACCGCTCCCGCCGAAATCAGCAGCGATTTCACCATCACGCCGACAAAAGGCGAAGCAAAAGGATGCAGCCGGTCAAGGATATGCAATTGCCACAGCGGGACAAGCGCTGAGATCGCTACGCCCGCGCCGACCGCAAGCGCCATGCCCGTAACGCCCCATTCGGGCATGACCGCCAAGACAATCGCAGTCGCGACCCCCAGCCCTACGACGCTGCCTACCAATTGGCTGCGGAAACCAGCGGTGACTTGCTGGATCGGCCCGGCGCTGCCGATAACCGCCTCGATGATTCGCGCGACCGTCAGGATGATGAGCGCGGGCAGGGCAACGCCCGCGTCACTGCCAAATGCGCGCAGCACTGCAGGCCCGCCGCCGATGATCACTGCGCCAATCGGCAGCGCGAGCGCGAATGACAGCCGCGTGACGAAGCCGTAAATCGTCCGCACTTCATCCTCTGCGCCTTGGCTGGCTGATGACGCGAGTGGGGCAAGGACATAACTAAACGCCTGGCGGACAAGCTGGACAATGCTCGAAACCTTGCGCGCGATTACATACAGCGCGGTTGAAACTGCCCCCGCCGCACCTGGCAACAGCCAATTGAGCAGCAACGCGGGGCCATCGGTAAATACCCGGCCAACGATATTGCCGGGTAGCACCGCCAGCCCGGATTTGAGCATATTGCCCATGATGTCGCGGCCTTGCGGTGCTTTGAGCAACAGCTGCATATCAAAATAACCGCTGAGCAAGCGTACCGCGAGAATGCAGATCAGGAAGAGCGAGATGATATGCGCATAGAGCAGCGCAATCGTGCCGAAGCCTGCGAAAAACAGCCCAACCGCAATCGCGAGCCTGATAAGCTGCTCCCATACCAGCCGCAGGCGGATTTCGGCGCCAAACATCCGCTTAGACCTGAGCGCCGCCGTCGAAACCTCGGCAAACGCCCATAGCGGCAGTGTCCAGACATAGACCGCAATCGCGTGGACAAGGATATCGGCGTCGGCGTCAGCAACATTGAACAGCGGCGCAATCATCGGCGCGCACAGAGATGCGATCAGCGCGATTCCTATCGACGGGGTAACGCCCAAGATGAGCGCGGCCCGAAGCGCCGCAGCTTGTTCCACGCGCGTCCCGCTTTGGGGCACAACGCGCTGGAGGGCGGCGGGCATTCCAAGGTCTGCAATATTTTCGACCAGTGTTATCACCGCCCACAGCACGGCATAAAGACCGTAACCGGCAAGGCCGAACATCAGGACATAAAGCGGTTGCGAAACCACCTCAAATACTGCGCCAAGCCGTGCAAGAACGGTGGTTCCAGCGCCCTTGGCGAAATCACGATTGGTTACCGGTGTTGGAGTGTTGGCGGAAGTTTCGGTCATTATCCGGCTTCCATAGGAGATTCCCCGTAGCCAAGCGAAGCAAAATCATCATTTGGACGGTTGAGCCGCGCGCCGCATCGCGCTATCGATGCCTCCACGTTTTGCGCGAGGGGCAATCATGGCCGAATTCAGACTTCCAAAAAACAGCGTTGTGAAGAAGGGTAAGGCCCATTCTTCGCCAACAAGTGGGCGGATCAAGAAATTCAAAGTTTACCGCTATGACCCCGATAGTGGTGAAAACCCCCGATATGATGATTTTGAGGTCGATCTCGATAATTGCGGGCCAATGGTGCTTGATGCGCTCATAAAGATGAAAAGCGAGCAAGACCCGAGTCTCACATTCCGCCGTTCGTGCCGCGAAGGGATTTGTGGCTCCTGCTCAATGAATATCGACGGCACCAATACACTCGCCTGCACCAAGGCGATTGAGGATGTGAAGGGCGATATCCGCATTACTCCGCTGCCGCATATGGATGTGATCAAGGATCTGGTGCCTGATTTCACCCATTTCTATGCGCAATATGCCTCGATCAAACCGTGGCTCCAGACGGTGACACCAACGCCTTCGGGCAAAGAACGGCTGCAATCGCCCGAAGACCGCGCCAAACTTGACGGGCTGTATGAGTGCATCCTGTGCGCCTGTTGCTCGACCAGTTGCCCAAGCTATTGGTGGAATTCGGATAAATTCCTTGGCCCCGCCATTTTGTTGCAAGCCTATCGCTGGCTCGCCGATAGCCGCGATGAAATGACGGGTGAGCGGCTTGACGATCTTGAAGATCCGTTCCGGCTTTACCGTTGCCACACGATCATGAATTGCTCAAACGTCTGCCCAAAGGGGCTTTCGCCGGGCAAGGCAATTGCCGAAGTCAAGAAGATGGTGGTCGAGCGCCAGATTTGAGTTCGGTGACGCAATGCAATCAAACGGGCTTCATCAGCGAACTCGATCCCGAAAACCCTGGCTGGTTGACGTGGCGGCTTCTCGACGAGCGGCGCTATAACAGCCAAGTGCTTGGCAAAATGCTTGTCCGCACCGAAG
>JBBTEI010000054.1:0-15921 GCA_038042405.1 Pseudomonadota bacterium | reverse complement strand
GGGGCGTCAACGCTCGTTATCCGCGACGGCAAGATTGCAGAAATCCTCCCCGGCCTCGTTCCCGCGCCTGCTGGCACTAAGCTGATCAACCTTTCAACGCGCTTCGTTCTCCCCGGCCTGATCGATAGCCACGTCCACCTCGATTCCGACGCGGGCGGGACGGCAGCGCTGGTTGAATCGCTGACGCAGAGCAAGGCGACCGCCGCCTACCGCGCGGCGGGCAATGCGAAGAAGACGTTGCTCGCGGGCTTTACCACCGTCCGCAACTTGGGTGACGGTGACGGAGTCACGCTTGCGCTACGCGATGCGATTGCGGCTGGGCAACTTCCGGGGCCGCGCATAATCGATGCGGGCCGGTCTATCTCGACCACCAGCGGTCATATGGATAGCACACTCAGCCTCAATGAAGATCTCCACGGCTCAATCAATCAGGATAATCTGTGCGACGGCACCGAAAGTTGCCGCCGCGCAGTGCGTTTGCAAATCCGGCGCGGGGTTGATGTCATCAAGATCGCGACAACCGGCGGGGTCAACAGCCGGATCGGTGCTGGGCTTGGTCGGCAGATATTCGATGATGAGGTTAAGGCGCTGGTTGATACCGCCCACCTTTACGGCAAGAAAATGGCGGTTCACGCGCACGGTGCCGACGGGATCAACGCCGCCCTTGCGGCGGGCGCGGATTCGATTGAGCATAGCACTTTACTTGATGATGAAAGCATCCGCCTTTACAAGGCAAAGGGCGCGTATCTGGTGCCAACGCTTTCAACCGTGAATGGCTATCTCGAACGGCTCGTCAAAGACCCGAACGCTTATCCGCCCGATGTCCTTGCCAAGGTGCGCTACCGCATTTCGATCACGGGCAAAAATGTCGAGAAAGCCTATCCGGCGGGCGTTAAGATTGCTTATGGCACCGATGCGGGCATTTCAAAGCATGGCCGCAATGCCGATGAATTTGAACTGCTTGTCAAACACGGGATGACGCCAACCGCCGCGATTGAGGCGGCCACGGTCAACGCGGCGCGGCTACTCGGCGTTGATAAAGAGGCTGGCACCCTCGAACCCGGCAAGGCGGCAGATATCATCGCAGTCGAGGGCGATCCCACGGTTGATGTTACGCGGCTCAAGCAGGTTGGTTTCGTTATGAAAGGCGGGGTTGTCGCCAAGGGCGAATAACGCCCCACTTGCCATAATCAGCCCCCTTGCCTAACAGGGCGGCGCGCTTGGGCCTAAGCGCGTTTCACGCCACTGCACAGGGAACTTCATGGCGCGCATAGTAATGAAATTCGGCGGCACCTCAATGGCCGGAATCGAGCGCATCCGCTCGGTCGCGGCGCGGGTGAAGCGCGAAGTTGAGGCAGGCAATCAAGTCGCGGTCGTCGTTTCCGCAATGGCGGGCGAGACTGACCGGCTGGTTGGCTTCTGCCGCGAAGCCTCACCCCTTCATGATCCCCGCGAATATGATGTCGTGGTGGCGGCGGGTGAGCAGATCACTTCGGGCCTGCTCGCGATTGCGCTACAAGCGGCAGGTGTGAAGGCGCGGAGCTGGCTTGGCTGGCAATTACCGATCCACACCAACGATGCCCATGCGTCGGCACGAATTGAATCAATCGATACGCAGGCGCTGAACGTGGCGCTCGAAAGTGGCGAAGTTGCGGTCATTCCCGGCTTTCAGGGGATGGACGGTGATGGCCGTGTCTCGACGCTTGGCCGGGGCGGATCGGACACGTCGGCAGTCGCGGTTGCCGCCGCGATGAAGGCGGATCGCTGCGATATTTATACTGATGTTGATGGGGTTTATACGACTGACCCACGCATCGTCCCGCGTGCGCGCAAGCTCAGCAAAGTCACTTATGAAGAAATGCTTGAGCTCGCGAGCGTTGGGGCAAAGGTGCTGCAAACGCGCTCGGTTGGCCTTGCGATGAAGATGAATGTCCGCGTCCGCGTGCTCTCGTCATTCGATGATCCGGCGAGTGGCGACAATAGCGGCACGCTGATTGTCGGCGATGATGAAATTGGAGAAAATGACGTGGAACGGCAACTGATCACTGGCATTGCGCATGACAAGAATGAGGCGAAAATCACGCTGACGGCGGTGCCCGACAAACCCGGCGCAGTGGCGCACATCTTCTCGCCACTGGCCGAGGCGAACATCAACGTCGATATGATCATCCAGAATATCGCGCATGATACCGGGTCAACCGACGTGACCTTCACCGTGCCCGGAGCAGAGCTTGCGCGCGGGCTTGATGTGCTTGAAAAGGCCAAGGACAAGATCGGCTATACCAAGCTGATGCACGATACGCGGGTGGCAAAAATCTCTGTCGTCGGCGTCGGAATGCGCAGCCACGCGGGGGTAGCGTCCACCATGTTCACTGCGCTCGCCGCGCGGGGGATCAACATTCAAGCGATCTCAACCTCCGAAATTAAAGTCTCAGTGCTGATTGATGAAGATGAAACCGAACTCGCGGTGCGCGTGCTGCATACTGCCTACGGGTTGGATGCCGTGGATGAGGCGGCTTAGCCCTAATGGATCATCGGCGAGAAGACTTAATCGCAACAATATCGATGGCAGTTGCACCAGTCCTGTTTATCGTATTTTGTTTCGTAATGCCGCAATTGTCAGATGAGCAGTTGAGTTGGGCACTGATTGCTTGGTTTGCGTTTGGCGTCGTTACAGCCCCATATTGCTGGCGCAGCTTGCAACGGTATAGCGAAAAACAGAGGCAAGTGCGACTGAGCCAAAGACAAAAACCCATCAATGAAAGCCATATAGAGTGACAAAAAAACTAAGTGATCTCATGCAGCGCGGCACAGATTTCCTCGGGTCGGACGTTGCGATCATGGCGGGTGCGATGTCGTGGATCAGCGAGCGCAATCTCGTTTCGGCGATGTCGAACGCGGGCGGGTTCGGCGTGATTGCGTGCGGCGCGATGACGCCTGAATTGCTCGACGCTGAAATCACCGCGACCAAGGCGCTCGCCAAGCGGCCCTTTGGCGTCAATCTGATCACGATGCACCCCCAGCTTGTCGATTTGATCGCGGTCTGCGCTAAGCATCAGGTTACCCATGTCGTGCTTGCGGGCGGGCTCCCCCCAGCAGGCGCGCTTGAGGCGATCAAGGCGAGCGGCGCGAAGGTCATCTGCTTTGCGCCCGCACTCAGCCTCGCCAAAAAGCTCATCCGTTCAGGCGTTGACGCGCTAGTGATTGAGGGGATGGAGGCGGGCGGCCACATCGGCCCGGTTTCAACCTCGGTACTCGCGCAGGAAATTCTCCCCGAAGTCGGCGACCAAATTCCCGTCTTCGTCGCGGGCGGGATCGGGCGCGGCGAGATGATCGCGTCCTACCTCAAGCAAGGTGCAGCAGGCGTCCAAATCGGCACGCGACTCGTCTGCGCGACCGAGTGCATCGCACATCCAGCCTTCAAGAAAGCGTTCTTGCGCGGTAATGCGCGTGATGCCGTCGCCAGCGTCCAGATTGACCCGCGCCTGCCCGTCATTCCCGTCCGCGCGCTCAAAAATGCCGGCACCGAAGAGTTTACCCGTAAGCAAGTCGAAGTCGCGCGCCTGCTTGATGAAGGCAAGGTCAATATGGGCGAGGCACAGCTTGCAATTGAGCATTTCTGGGCGGGTGCGCTCCGCCGCGCGGTGATTGATGGCGACGTTGAAAATGGCTCGATAATGGCCGGTCAATCGGTGGGCATGGTCAAGACTGAGGAGCCTGTCGCGACGATCCTTGCCACGCTGGTTGCCGAGGCTGAAAGCGCGCTCGCCGCATAGACGCCTCGCACCCAACCTGCTAGCATCGCGCCATGCCATCCGCTGCCAGTTCATCACGCGAAATTCTCACCCGCCTTCATGATGTGATGGCAACGCGCGCGGGTGCTCAGGCGAAACTCAACAATGTCGTCCAGATCGTTGGTGAGGCACTTAAGAGCGAGGTATGCTCGGTCTATCTGCGGCGTGAGGGCGTGCTTGAGCTTTATGCCACGCGCGGGTTAAATCAGGCTGCGGTACATGTCACTAAGCTCGCGATGGGTGAAGGCCTGGTCGGAACGATTGCCGAACAGATTTCTACGCTCAACCTTGATGAGGCGACAAGCCATCCCGATTTCGCCTTCAAACCTGAAACCGGCGAGGAAATATTCCACAGCTTTGCGGGCGTGCCCATCGTCCGGCGCGAAGATGCCGTCGGCGTACTGTGCGTCCAACATGCCGAGCCGCGCCGCTATGATGATGTGGAAATTGAAGCGCTTCAGACCGTCGCCATGGTGCTATCCGAACTGATCGCGAATGCAGGCCTGATCGATAATGCAGCCGCGCGCGGCACAAAGCAGGTCAGTACGGCGTCAACCCGACTTACCGGTCTCAAGCTGGTCGAGGGCATGGCGAGCGGCTTTGCGGTTTATCATCAGCCGCGTATCACCATCGAACATACCGTCGCCGAAGATACCGAGGCCGAGCGTCACCGTGTCTATTCCGCTTTTGATAAGATGCGCGAACAGCTTGACCGGATGGCGAGCCAAGCCGAATTCGGTGGCGACGGCGAGCACCGCGAGGTGCTCGAAATGTATAAAATGTTCGCATATGACGAAGGCTGGTCACGCCGGATCAATGAGGCGATTGATAGCGGCCTGACCGCCGAAGCCGCGATTGAGCGCGTTCAGCAACGCACCCGGATGCGGATGCGCCAGATTGATGATCCGCTGCTCGCTGATCGGATGCACGATCTTGAGGATATGTCGAACCGGCTGCTGCGGATCGTATCGGGTCAGCTTGGCACGGCGGCGCAGGCAGGGTTGCGGCAGGATACAATCCTGATCGCAAAGAACCTCGGCCCTGCTGAACTGCTTGAATATGATCGGCGCCGGTTGAAGGGCGTGGTGCTCGAGGAAGGCTCGCTCACCGCGCACGTCACCATCGTTGCACGCGCGATGGGGGTTCCGGTGATTGGCCGGGTCAAGGATGTCCGGCGGATGATCATGGACGGCGATCCCGTGCTGCTCGATGCCAATGCAAATGCCGTCTTCGTCCGTCCAACTACGGCAATAGCGGAGGCGTTTGATGGCAAGCTTGCCATTTCGCAAAAACGTCGCGCAAGCTTTGCTAAACTCAAATCCGAACCGCCCGTTTCAAAGGACGGAAAGCGGATCAAATTGATGATCAACGCGGGACTCCGCGACGATATTGCCGCGCTTGATTTGACAGGAGCGGACGGCGTCGGGCTATTCCGCACTGAATTCCAGTTTCTGGTATCGGCAACAATGCCGCAGCGTGAGCGACAACAGCGGCTCTACCGCGACGTGCTTGAGGCAGCGGGTGATAAGCCCGTGGTGTTCCGCACCGTGGACATCGGCGGAGATAAAGCGCTGCCCTATATGCGGCAGGACAATGAGGTTGAGGAAAATCCGGCGATGGGCTGGCGCGCGATCCGGGTCGCGCTTGAACGTGGCGGCCTGATGAAAGCACAGGCGCGCGCGTTGATAGAAGCGGCTGCGGGCCGGACGCTCAACGTCATGTTCCCGATGGTCTCCGAACCGTGGGAGTTTGACGAAGCCCGGGCAATTTTTGAGGCGCAACGCACTTGGATTGGCGGGCTCGACAAGCACCGCCTGCCCGCCGCGATCCGCTATGGCAGTATGCTCGAAGTACCAGCCCTTGCCGAAATGCTTGACGTAATGCTGCCCAAGCTCGATTTCCTCTCGATTGGCACGAATGATCTTACCCAGTTCCTGTTCGCGGCTGACCGCGCGCACCCCAAACTCGCCGAACGGTTCGATTGGCTCTCTCCGGCGATCCTGCGCTTCCTCAAACGTATCATTGATCAGGCCAGAACAGCGAACGTCCCTGTCACAGTCTGCGGCGAAATGGGCGGGCGCTCGCTTGAAGCACTGGCGCTAATCGGGCTTGGGATTGAACAGCTCTCGATCACACCCGCCGCCATCGGCCCGATCAAAGCAATGATCCGTTCGCTTGATATCTCGGCAGCAAAATCGGTTGTTGCTGACCTCGTTCATACGCCGCCGCCAAGCCTGCGTGGCGCGTTAAACGACTGGTCGTTGGAAAACCGGGTTGAACTCTAAAATTAATTGGCACCGATCATGCCCAGACGTTGACAGCGCGCGCGTTCATTGAAATGAAGGCGGTGCAGCCATGACGCCGGACATGGCAGGGAGATATAATAAACGTGGTTGATAATCAGGATGCGGCAACCGCCCTCTTCCCGGAACGGGTAGGGGACAGGTTACGTGCAGCGCGTTTGGCTGCAGGGATGGATTTGTCCGATGTCGCCACCAAAACGCGCGTGCCGTTGCGCCATTTGCAAGCGATAGAGGCCGGTGATTATGCGGCCCTCCCCGGTAGCACCTATTGCATCGGGTTCGTTAAAGCGTTCGCTCGTGCTATCGGAGTGGACGATCAGGGCGCAACCGACGATTTACGCGCCGAATTGCGCGCCCTTAATCTCGATCAACGTGCAGAGCGGATCGAGTATCAAGTTGCCGATGCCACGCGTTTGCCTAGCAAAACGCTTGCATGGGTTACGGCTGCGATTGGGCTGCTGTTCGTGGTCGCTTTTGTCCTCTGGCGGGCAACCTTGGTGAGCGATCCTGATCCGGTAACTGAAATTGAAGCAACCACCAGCAACGAGGCCAGCGTTGAAGCCGTCGGCGCTGACGATCTTGGTCCAACAGTACCATCTTCACTGGAAACTCCTCCCGCGCCGGACACCACCACCGGGCAGGTCGTCCTGACCGCGACAAGCCCGGTGTGGATGCGCATTTATGATGATGCGGATAAAGTATTGTTTGAAAAGGAAATGGTCGCGGGTGAACGCTTTATCGTTCCTGCCGATGCCAATAACCCCCAAATTCGCACCGGCCGTGCAGATCTGATTGCCGTCAGTGTTGATGGCAAGCCAGTTGCCGCACTTGGCCCGGCTGAGCGCACCATCAAAGATGTCGGGGTTAGCGCTGCCGCGCTTGCTGCACGAACACCAATAGCGGAAGGCAGTACATCGAATGCGCCTACTCCGGTCGGGGCTGTGCCAGTCAGGCCTTGATCATTGCTCAAAACTAAGTCACGATTCAAAAAACAAATGATTATCTCGCGTTTTGTAAAGGGAGGCCTGCCATGCGCAGACTAATAATCGTCGCGGTTCTAATGTCAGGAATTTCTTTTGCGCCTGCCATCGGGCAAAGCAATGTTATCAATCTGAGGGTTGATAAGCTTGAAAAGGAAATGAAGGCGGTTCAGCGCAAGGTCTTTCCCGGCGGCGCTGGTTTGGAACCGGAAATTGACCCCGCCACTGTCAGCAAGCCAGCAGGCTTGCCATCAAGTGCGCCGATCAATGATCTGACGGCACGCGTCGACGCACTCGAAACGCAACTCCGCACGATGACGGGCCAGGTTGAACAAAATGAATTTCGCCTGCGCAAGTTTGAGGACAGTTTGAAGACGCTGCGCGGCGAACATGATGCAAGATTGAAGACGCTCGAAACAGCAAACGCCCCTGCTGCGGGCGAGGAAGCAACGGCGGCCACTTCTCCTGTGGAACGCCCTCTGCCAGCCGTCGAAAAGCAAAAAGCAAAAAGCGTTGCAAAACCTGCTGCGGATACAAAGCCCACCGCCACGGTGAAGGCTGAACCGGCACGTAAAGCAGCCGTAGCGGCGATCGAGATCCCCGATACGGGCGATGCCGCCGAAGACGCATCCACTTATGGCTTCCGCCTATATTCTGCCAAATTTTATCCCGAAGCACAGGCCAAGTTCAAAGATTATATCACCAAATATCCAAACGGGAAAAAGGCCAGCCATGCCCGTAACTTGCTTGGCCGCGCCTATCTTGACGAGGGCAAGCCGGCACTGGCGTCGGTGGCCTTCTATGATAATTACCAGAAATTGCCACGCGGAGAGCGTGCCGCTGAAAGCCTGTCATGGCTCGGTACGGCTCTGATCCGCCTGAAAAAGCCAGCCGATGCCTGCAAAGTCTATACCGAGTTTAATGACGTTTACAGCGCGAAGGCTTCGGCTGACTTGAAAGCAAGGGTCACAAAGGGTCGTGCCGACGCCAAATGCACCAACTGAGCAAAGCGCCTCACGTTTTCGCGCTGACCTGCTAAAATGCGGCTGCGGGCCTAATCACACTTACGGCGTTTGCGTTTCGGGCGGGGCCGATAGCTTGGCCCTGCTATTGCTTGCCAACGCCACTGCGATCAAAATCAAAGCCGTAACGGTGGATCACCGGCTCCGCGCTGAATCTGCTACAGAAGCACAACAGGTTGCCGCCATCTGTGCGCAGCTTGGGGTGGTGCACGAAACACTTATTCTCGGCGCACCCGGCGGCGGCAACCTCTCAGCCTGGGCACGCACTGCGCGTTATGCGGCTTTGCGCGAATGGGCCGCGCGTGAGGGCGTCGAAATGCTGATGACCGCGCACCATGCCGATGATCAGCTTGAAACGGTGCTGATGCGGCTCAATCGAGGGGCTGGTGTTGCAGGTCTTGCAGGCGTGCGTGCGCGGCAGGCGGATCTCTGCCGCCCACTGCTTGGCTGGCGTAAGGCCGAGTTGGTGGCAGTCGTCGAAGCTTACGGGATGGCCGCTGTCGATGATCCCACCAATTATGAAGACGCCTATGATCGCGCGCGTCTGCGCAAACATCTGGCAAAAGTTGAGTGGCTGGATCCTCGTATGGCCGCCATTAGCGCCGCTGCGCTTGCCGAGGCCAATGATGCACTTGATTGGTCGGCGCAGGGCTTGCTTGATAAACATCTGTCGCATGACGGAAAAACGCTCATCCTTACGCTTCCACCCATTCCACGCGAGCTTGCGCGGCGTGCCGTCGCTGCCTGCCTCCTCAAACTCAATCCCGGCGCAAAACCGCGCGGCGATGCGCTTGACAGGCTTTTAGACGCGTTGCCGCATGGCAAAGTGGCAACCTTGGCGGGCATAAAATGCGTCGGTGGAACAAGCTGGCGCTTTACGGTTGCAGCACCCCGGCGCACAAAGTGACCGATACACCGTTTTACGCCATTGTTATTAAGGCTTGTTATCCTATTTATGTGTAACGCGTTTCAGGTGTATGACGAAAAGGCTTAGGTGATGAACGACAATAACGAACCGCAGAGCAATCCGCTGATCAAGAGTCTCTTGATCTGGCTCGGCATATTGCTGGCGCTTGCCGCGTTCGTTTCCGTATTTGATAGCCGCAGCAAAGATACCAAGGCGGATGCCATCGCCTATTCCGAATTCCTCTCAAAAGTTGATGAAGGCTCGGTCAAAGAGGTCGTTGTCTCTGGCGATACCATTGCCGGCAAGCTGAGCAATGGTGAGAAATTCAAGGTTTATGCGTTTAATGATCCCCAGCTTGCGGACCGCCTGACCAAGGCCAAGGTACGTTTCAGCGGCAAACCCCAAGAAGTCCCAAGCATCTGGATGATGCTGATCTATAATTCGCTGCCATTCATTCTGATACTCGGCATTGCCTTTTTCGTCATGCGTCAGATGCAAAAGGGCGGCGGTGCAGGCGGTGCGATGGGCTTTGGCAAAAGCCGTGCGAAGTTGCTGACCGAAAAGCAGGGGCGCGTCACATTCAGCGACGTCGCGGGCATTGATGAAGCGCGCGAGGAGCTTGAGGAGATTGTTGATTTCCTTAAAGATCCGACCAAATTCTCGAAACTTGGCGGCAAGATACCAAAGGGCGCGTTGCTCGTCGGTTCCCCCGGCACGGGCAAGACGTTGCTCGCACGCGCAATTGCGGGTGAAGCGAACGTGCCATTTTTTGCCATCTCGGGCTCGGATTTTGTTGAAATGTTCGTTGGCGTCGGTGCCAGCCGCGTTCGCGACATGTTTGAACAGGCAAAAAAATCGTCACCCTGCATTGTTTTCATTGACGAAATTGATGCCGTCGGTCGACACCGTGGGGCCGGCATTGGCAACGGCAATGATGAGCGCGAACAGACGCTCAACCAGTTGCTTGTCGAAATGGATGGCTTTGAACCCAACGAAGCTGTGATCATTATCGCCGCGACCAACCGCCCCGATGTGCTCGATCCGGCACTACTCCGTCCGGGGCGTTTTGACCGTCAGATCAATGTGCCGCTTCCAGATATCGAGGGTCGGCGGAAGATTCTTGACGTCCACATGACAAAGGTTCCGATCGCTCCAGATGTTGACAGTGCAACGCTTGCACGCGGCACACCCGGGTTTTCGGGTGCCGAACTCGCAAACCTTGTTAACGAAGCAGCCCTGTTGGCGGCACGACTTGGCAAGCGCTTGGTTGCGATGAACGAATTTGAAGAGGCAAAAGACAAGGTTTACATGGGCGCTGCCCGGCGCTCGATGGTTATGACGCAAGAAGAAAAGGCTGCGACCGCCTGTCATGAAGCAGGACATGCGCTGGTTTCGATTCATGTCGAAGGCAATGATCCGCTCCACAAAGTGACGATCATTCCGCGCGGTCGTGCCCTCGGCGTCACCTGGAACCTCCCCGAACGTGATGCGCTTTCGATCAGCATGAAGAAAATGAAGGCGCAGCTCGCGCTTGCTTTTGGCGGACGCATTGCCGAGCAGCTATTCTACGGCGAAGGTGAACTTAATACCGGCGCATCGAGCGATATCAATCAGGCAACCAACATGGCGCGTGCGATGGTTACGCAATACGGCATGAGCAAAAAGCTCGGCTGGCTGCGCTATCAAAATACGCAAAGCGACTATATCGCCCAAGATACGGCGCGCATCATCGATGATGAAGTCCGCGCACTGATTGAAGAGGCCGAAGGCGTTGCACGCGCGGTGCTCACTAAGCATGTCGATCAACTGCGCACTATAACGGACGCGTTGCTTGAGTTTGAAACGCTTTCGGGTGACGATATCAAAGAACTGCTCAAGGGTGTGAAGCCTAACCGTAGCGGCAGTGATCACGGCAAGCCCAAGGCACTCTCCACCGGCGGCTCATCAATCCCGCGCACCCGCAAGCCAAAGAGTGTAGGTGGGCCAGCACCGCAGGGGGCTTGATTTCGGTTCATCACGCTATTGAGGCTTATTCAAAGACGAGACCTGTGCCCCCTTGCCTACGCGGAGAGCAGGGCGCGCACTCCTAACTCTTCAGCTTCCAGCCGCTCCGCAACAGCAGGTAACACGCCACCCCAAGCACAATATCGATCGTGAGCAATACCACCGAACCAAGCATTACCGGCGAATCTGAAACCCCGACAAAGCCATAACGAAATCCCGAGATCGCGTAGAAAAAGGGATTGGCATGGCTGATCGCGGCAAAAGTCGGTGAGAGCTTATCAACTGAATAAAATGTGCCCGACAATAGCGAAAGCGGGGCGACGACAAAATTGCTGACCGCTGCCGCGTGATCGAATTTCTCCGCCCAGATTGAGGTCAGCACCCCGAGCAGCGAAAGCATTGCTGAACCAAGCAGTCCGAACCACAGGATGGCCCATAGATGCACGATGCCAACATGCACACCCGGCCAGATGAGCATAGCGCCCCAGACCGTAAGCCCAACACATGCCGCGCGCGTCATCGCGCCGCCAACCATCGCAACGAGCAATTCGCCTACCGAAAGCGGCGGCATCAGATAATCAACAATCGTCCCCTGGATTTTGCCAACAAGCAACGAGAAGCTTGAATTGGCAAAGGCGTTTTGCATCATCCCCATCATGATCAGCCCCGGTGCGATGAAATCAGCAAAAGGAACGCCCATCACGGCGGGCCTGATCCCGCCCAGAGAAACCGAGAAAATGACGAGAAAAAGCAGCGTTGTGATCGCTGGTGCCCAAATCGTTTGCAACTGCACCTTGAAAAAGCGGCGAACTTCCTTGATATAGAGCGTTCGCAGCCCACCCCAGTTCACCCGTTTGATCACGGGAACGCCGGGTTCGCTGAGTGTAAGCTGGCTTGTAGCGGGAATTTCCGCCACTTTCTGGCTATGGGGTGCAATTTCTGGCGCGCTGTTCATCGTCTCTCCAACTATCGGTTGGCGGGCTGATCTGCAAGCCTAGCATATATTTTAAGGGTATCGAATGTCTTGGACTGATGAACGCATCGATAAATTAAAGACGATGTGGGAAAAAGGTATGACGGCAAGCCAGATCGCAGAAGAGCTTGGTGGCGTCAGTCGTAACGCGGTAATCGGCAAGGCGCACCGGCTTGATCTCCAGTCGCGCCCGTCACCCGTAAAATCAAACGATGAAGACAAGGCGGCGGCCAAAAAACCGGCTGCGGCCAAAGCAGCAAAGCCTGCCCCGCGTCCGGTAGAAGCGGCCCCAACGCGCCCCGATCCGGTAATCCGTACCACCCCTCCCCCGCCAACGGTCGCAGCGCCAACGCCTGTTCCCGTGCCAACATCGCCCCACGCGCCGACCGGCGCACAGTTGCGCTCAATTGGCCCCGGTGGCTTTTTGCGTCAAGGTCCGGGCGATCAGGCGCCACCCGCCACGCCTGCGCCACCGCGTCGGCTTGTTCCTGCCAAACCAAGCGCCGAAATTGCGGGCAAAACCAGCTTGCTTGATCTAAACGAGCGCATCTGCAAATGGCCGCTCGGCCATCCCGGTGAACCCAATTTCCATTTCTGTGGAGACAAAGTAAACCCCGGTTTCCCTTATTGCGTTGCACATTGCGGCCATGCGTATCAGGCGCAAATGCCTCGGCGCGATCGCAAGCCGCCGCCGCCGCTACCCTTTGGTGGGCCAAGAGTCAGGTAGTTGAGCGTAACCCAACTCCTCATTACCAATTTTGCGATCATCGTGATCGCGGTGATGATCCTATGGCTATACAGTATCCGTATCAGAGACGTCTCCTTCGTTGATGCTTTCTGGGCATTCGGGATGGTGATGCTCGCGGTCAGCAGTTTTGCTCAGACCAAGGGCGATCCCGCACGGCAGTGGCTGCTTACCGCGCTTTGCCTCCTCTGGGGGTTGCGGCTTGCGTCTCACCTCTTCGCCCGCTGGCGCGCGCACGGTGAGGACCCGCGCTATAAAAAAATACTCGGCCATGCGATGGAAAAAAATGGCTGGAGCTTTGGTAAAGCGTCGCTCATCATGGTGTTCGCGATGCAGGGGGCGATGCTCTTCATCGTCGCCCTGCCCGTCCAGTTGGGTCAGGTTTCGGATCAACCCGTCGGTATGCTCGCAGGCATTGGTGCGCTCGTAGCGATTACCGGCATCCTTTTTGAAAGCGTCGGCGACGGCCAGCTCAACCGCCACAGAAACGACCCCGCGATGGCGGGTAAGGTGCTGGATACCGGCCTTTGGCGCTATACCCGCCACCCCAATTACTTCGGTGACGCCTGTACGTGGTGGGGGCTTTATATGATTGCGGCAGAGGCCGCCCCCGGCTGGTGGGCGCTCCCAGGGCCGCTGTTGATCACTTGGCTGTTGACGCGCCTCAGCGGGGTTCCGATGCTCGAACGCGGCCTAAAAAAGACACGGCCCGGATATGAGGATTATATCCGCCGCACCTCAGGCTTCTTCCCCCTCCCACCGAAGCGATAATCACTTCGGAATCAGCTTTTTGCGCTTCACGCACGGCCATTCTATAGCGCCGCAAAATTCCAAGGAGTCGCACATGGGTGAATTGGCCTCAAAGTCTCAGTTGCGGATGTCATTCACGCGGATCGCTTTGGTATGCGTGCCGCTCATTATCTTTCTTGGCTTTCTGGTGGGAAGCCTCGCCAATTCGGGGGACGAGAATCGCTGGTTCGCGATGCTGGAAAAGCCTGCAATACACCCGCCCGGATGGCTGTTCGGGGTGGCGTGGAGCCTCCTCTATGCAATGCAGGGCTTGGCGCTCGCACTGATCATTGATGCGCGCGGTGCACGCGGGCGAACAACCGCAATCTGCCTGTTTACGTTTCAGCTAACACTCAATCTGGCTTGGTCTCCCACATTTTTCATGATGCACCAAGTGAGTGTCGCGCTGGTTTTAATCGTCATGATCCTTGTGTCCGCCGGGGTGGCAACCTTTGCCTTTGCGCGCGTGCGCAAAGCGGCGGCATGGCTGATGCTCCCCTATTTGGCCTGGCTCGCCTTTGCATCAGTGCTCAATTATCAATTTGACAAGCTCAACCCGGCAGCAGAGCGCATGGTGCCCGAACCGGCAAAAACCGAAATCATTTTATAGCGCTCGCCTTGCGATTTGGTGGTTGCGATCCCAAATAAGGCACAACGGATCATATCTACCCAACGGAGTAATAGCGATGCAATCACAAAACCGCATTTTTGATGATCTGGTCAAAATGGTAAACGGTGCAGCGGGCACGATCGCTGGCATGGGCCGCGAAGCCGAGGCGTCCACGCGTGAACGCGCCAAGGAATGGATCGGCGGGCTTGATTTTGTCCCCCGCGAGGAATTTGAAGCCGTCAAGGCCATGGCAGCGGCGGCACGCGATGATGCTGATGCCCTGCGCAAGCGGCTTGATACCCTTGAGGCTGGTCTTGCCGAAGCAACCAAACCGAAGGCCGCGTCCAAAAAGCCTGCCGCTCCGAAAGCCTGATATCCACAGATTTTTCATCGCTGCCCTTGATGCTTGCGGACAAATCGGGGCAAAGGGCGGCTATGACGATTGATGATCTTGCCGTAAGCCAACCGGGCACAACCCCGATTGACGAACTTGAAACCTTTTTTTCGGCCCACGGCTGGAGTCATGACCGCATCGGCGAAGAAGAAGTTGTTGCAGTAACCCCTGGCGCTTGGGGCCAATATGAGTTGCGCGGCATTTGGCGCGACGATGACCGTGTCCTTCAATTTCTGGCGCTGCCAGATGTTAAAGTGACTAACGATCAATATCCGGCGATTTACGAAACAATCGGCTTGATCAATGAACAATTATGGATTGGCCATTTTGAACTTTGGTCAGGCAATGGTGCAATCGTTTTTCGTCACGCAACCTTGCTTGACGGACAGGATGAAATGACTCTTGCGCCCGATCAAGCCGAAGCCGTGGTCGATGCCGCCATCGGTGAACTTGACCGCTTCTACCCCGTCTTCCAATTTGTGATGTGGGGCGGAAAATCGCCCACCGAGGCAATTACCGCCGCGATGGTAGAAACCCATGGAGAGGCTTGATCACGATCGTCTGATCGGGGGGGCGCTCTGGATTATCGGATGCGGCAACATGGGACGGGCGATACTTGACCGCTGGATTAGGTGCGGGCTTGATCCGGCGCGTGTGACCGTCATTGATCCCGCTCTACCCCCAATGGGTCACGGCGTAGCAGTTTTGCCCCGGCCAGACCCCGGTGCGCCATCACCAAGCATAGCACTGCTCGCAGTAAAACCACAGATGCTCGACGCAGCAGCCGAGGCAATTGCGCCAAGCCTGTCGGAAGAAACAATGCTGGTTTCAATTCTTGCCGGGGTAACAATCGCGACGCTGCGACAGCGCTTTGCAACGCCTTCACGCATTGCACGGGCAATGCCAAATCTGCCGGTAGCCATCGGCGCAGGAGTTGTCGCGCTCTACGGGATTGATGATCAGCCCGCGCTTACCGCGCTTATGGCACCGCTTGGTGTGGTTGAATGGCTCGATCAAGAATCCCACTTTGACGCGGTGACGGCGCTGTCAGGCTCTGGCCCTGCCTTTGTTGCACGTTTTATCGACGCGATGGCTTTGGGCGGCGTAGCCCTTGGGTTGTCCGAGGCGCAAGCCGCGCGGATGGCGCTCGCAACCGTCGGCGGTACGGCAGCGTTGCTTGAAACAAATGGTGAAGACCCCGCAGCAATGGCACGCCGCGTGACCAGCCCCGGCGGCACGACCCAGGCCGGCTTGGCTGTCCTTGATGAAGGCGGGCAATTCGCCGCGCGCATCGGTGATACACTTGCAGCAGCGGCGCTGCGCAGCGCCCCGGTGAAGTTCTCGAGGAAGACGAGGTACGCGGCGCCGGCGTGCGCGCCGCCCGCCCAGTTGTCGCTGGC
>JBBTEI010000053.1:0-24273 GCA_038042405.1 Pseudomonadota bacterium | reverse complement strand
GGAACATGAAGCCCGTCGCGGACAATTGGTGGCCCCGCAGCAACGCTCAGCGCGCGTTTGGCGAGCGCATGGGCAATGCTTGCCTTGCCGATCCCTTGTGGGCCAGTGAATAGCCAGCCGTGATGCAAGCGCGTGCCGTCAAGTTCACCAAGAAACGCCGCGATTTGAATATCATGGCCAATGATATTCATAAAAAATCTTCGATTGCCGCGATCAGCCGCGCGGTGACGTGACCAGCGCTTCCTTGAGCATTGATCATACGGATGCGCTCGGGCTCCGCCTCGGCAAACGTCGCAAAAGCGTGCGCCACGCGCCGATGGTAAGCCCTATTTTTGGCACCAAAGCGGTCAACATTGCCCCCGTCACGTGCGGCGGCACGCGACTCGGCTTCGTTATCAGGCAGCGTGAGGATGAGTGTGCGATCCGGCAACATGCCTTCGCTACCGATCCGGTGTAATGTCATGACGTCATCATCAGAAAGACCGCCCGCCCCGCCCTGATAAGCGCGGCTGCTATCAAGGAAACGGTCACATAGCACCCAATCGCCACGGGCAAGCGCAGGCCGAATTAGCTTCTCCACATGATCTGCGCGTGCCGCCGCAAAGAGTAGCGCCTCGGCGCGCGCGCTCCATTTATCTTCGCCGCCTTGCATGAGTAGTGCGCGGATAGCCTCTGCGCCTTCGCTGCCGCCGGGCTCACGCGTGGTAATGACGTTGTGCCCGCGCGCGGTGATCGCGTCGGCAAGCGCCTTCAACTGCGTGGATTTTCCAACGCCCTCGCCGCCTTCAAGCGTGATGAAGCGCCCGGTCATGCCTTAGAAAAAGGACGTCAGGCCAGCCCAGACGCGGCCAAAGAACCCCGCCTCACCAACGTCACTTTCGGCAACGAGCGGCATGATCTGCGGCGGCGTATCAGCGGTTGTGATGATGAGATCAGCAATATGCTGACCCTTTTTGATGGGCGCCTTCACTGGCCCATCATAAACCACCTTGGCTCTGAGTGTTGCTGAAGCACCTACCGGCAGTGTGACAGCAATGGCGCGCGGCGCGACCAACCCGACTTCGGATGCGCTGCCCATTTGCACTTCGGCGTTTTCAACATGCTTGCCCGCCGCGACGACTGGCTTGGACTCCCACGCTTTTTGGCCCCATTCCATAAATTTAACCGATTCAGTGATGCGGTTGTTGAAGCTATCCAGCCCGGCGACCACCATCACCAAACGCCTGCCATTTTGTTCGGCTGAGCCAACAAAACCGTAACCCGCCTCGTCAGTATGGCCGGTTTTAATGCCGTCGGCCCCTGCAACTTTGCCGAGCAACGGATTACGGTTTGGCTGAACAATATCTTTGCCCGAGCCAAGCGTTTTGCCCCAAGTGAAATCCTTCAGGCCATAAAATTGCTTGTAAAGATCGGGATATTTGTCGAGCGTCGCTTTACCCAAGGTCGCAAGATCACGCGCCGAAGTATAAGTAACCCCGCCATCGGGCCAACCGTTTGACGTGCCATAATTGGTGTTGGCAAGGCCAAGCCGCTTGGCCGTTTCATTCATCTGCGCAACAAACGCCGCTTCGGTGCCAAACATCCCTTCGGCAAGAACAACGCAAGCGTCGTTGCCAGAAAGCGTCGCGATGCCGTGAAGCAGATTTTCGATACTGACTTGTTCACCGGCTGACAGGAACATCGTTGATCCGGCCTGCGGGCCATGCCATTTTTCCCATGTTTCTGGGCGAACAGTGAATTTCTGATCAAGTTTGAATTTGCCCTGCGCAATCAAATCAAACGCAAGATACATCGTCATCATCTTGGCCATTGAGGCTGGCGGAATACGCCGTTCGGCATCCTTGGCGTAAAGCACTGCGCCCGACGACAAATCGACCATATATGCAATTGGCGCAGTCGTCTCAAACGGAGGAGCCGCCGCCGAAACGGGCAACGAAAGCGCCGCGATGGCGGCAAAGGACGCAAATACAGGCTTCATGATCATACTTTCAAATGGATTAACAGCTCTTAGCGAGTCACCCGTGCGTCGCGATAGCCTTTTGCGCCGAGCGGGCCAAGCGCTGCGCGCGCGCTTTCTTCGGTTTCATAGGGGCCAACGCGCACACGCCAGATTGGGCCCGCAGAAATGGCGCTGCCGCCTGCCTTTTTGGCCAATGCGTCCGCGCGCGCCTGACTTGAAAAAGCGCCGATTTGAATGAAGTAATTGCCTGTGCTTGTCGAAACGTCGGCGCGCTTGATCGGAGCGTCTGGCAATGCAACCGCCGCAGGTTTGGGCTTTGCTTTCATCGGCGTGGCATCCGGCGGATCAAATTGCGCACCTGCCGAATTGGCGACGGTGGTAGCCACAGGTGGCACGGTCACAGGTTTTACTTTATTGGGTGTGCTTGCCACTGTCGGGCTCACTTCGCCGGGCTTGAGATTCCGGCGAAGTGCTGCAAGTAATGACGGTGGCGTGGCCAAACGCTCGGCTGCCGCTCCGCCATTTTGCAACTGCCGTCGTTCAAATTCAGGCGGGTTGACCCGGCGAACGCGCACAGGAAATTGCCCTTGTGTTGTTACGCCTAGCTGTTTGGCGGCACCCGCCGAAATATCAATGATCCGGCCGCGCTTTGATGGCCCCCGATCGTTGACGCGGACGAGAATTGTACGTCCGCTATCAAGATTGGTCACTTCGGCAAAGCTCGGCAGTGGTAGCGTGTTATGTGCGGCAGAAACACCTTCCGGATTAAAGATTTCACCGCTTGCGGTTGGATTGCCGCGCAGCTCATCGCCGTACCAGCTCGCGTAACCAACTTCATCATAGTTCACTTTATCACCTAAAGGCGGGGGCCGAGTGGCGGCGTCTTCCGTGCTATCCCCCTGAGCCACCTTAAATACAGGTATTGAATCCGCAGCCGGGCTTTTCCGCGTTTGTGCTTCGCCTGTGTCGCTGGCAAAAATACCGCAACTGGCAAGAACCAGCGCCGGAACGCTGATCAGGACAAGATTATTTTTCCACCGCATCTGCAAGCAACCCCACCGAAAGCCCATAAAAATTCGAGCAATTATATTCCAAGATAACGCGGTAATTGCCGGTGAGCAAATAGGCCGGAGCATCAGGTCCGTCGGGTTCTATTAGACTCGCCAGCTCGGAATCGCGAAAACGCTTGTTTTCAAAAGGGGTTACGCCAAGCGCGCGCCACTCGGCAATTGTTTTCCACTGGCTATGCCGTTCGTGCACGCGCGGGCAACGCGGCGCAACAGTGCGTGATTTTATCGCACTGCGATCAAGCGATACAGGCACATTGGCACGCGTGCCCCACGGAACCCCTGCCCGCCACCCTGCATTCACGAAATAATTTGCGATCGAGGCAAGCGCATCGGCCTCATTGCTCCAGATGTCAGCACGCCCGTCACCATCGCCGTCGCGCCCGAGCCGGATATACATGCTTGGCAGGAATTGCGGATATCCGGTGGCACCGGCCCAACTCCCTTTAAGTTGTTCACGCGGAACGCCTCTGTCCATCATCTTGAGCGTGGCAATAAATTCACTACTAAACAGTGCACGCCGCCGTCCCTCAAACGCAAGCGTCGCAAGAGCGTTGGCAAGATCAAAATTGCCAGTCACTTTGCCATAAGCGGTTTCATTGCCGTAAATCGAAATCATAATCGATTCAGGCACGCCGGTTTCGCGCTCCACCCTGCCAAGCAACGGACGAAGCTCCTGATATTTAATCCGCCCGGCTGCAATCCGCACAGAATCCACATGCCGCGCGTAATAAGGCGCAAATTTAGGAATTGGCGCGTTGGGATCAGCACCGGGTTGCCTGCGATCAAGCGCAACAACACGAGGATCAAAAGCCAATGTCGGAATCACCGCTGAAAGCGTTCTCTGGCTAACGCCTTGCTGTGCCGCGTCTTGCGCCAAAGTGACCGTATAGGCCGAAAAGCCGCCCTCGTCACTGGGGCCGACTTGCGCCGTCACCGCCGAACCCGAAAGGCAAATTACCCCGGCAAGGCTGAGGGCCAATGCACCGTGCGTAGCAAAACTTACTTTACTCATGCTAGCCTTGTGGCACAAACCGGAGCGCGCGTGAATTCCATTCGTCCCAACGCTTGCACAAAAGAGCGTTTAGCGTCTAAAGGCGCTGCCAGAGCGGACAGGTGGCCGAGTGGTTTAAGGCAGCGGTCTTGAAAACCGCCGTGGGTGCAAGCTCACCGTGGGTTCGAATCCCACCCTGTCCGCCAAAACTTCCGCAGTTTTCAGCCGTTTTTATCTAGTGTGCCGTGTCAGCTAAAACACGGTTACCTCCGTCATCATCAATCTGGCACTCTTGAGGTCTGTGCTTCGTCACGTTGGTGATAGGTTGCGGCCCGTTATGAGGCCGGTGGCATCCATGCCCTGATCGAAGCACAGACGCAGTGTCCAACATCCCCGACAAGTCCAATTGCAAATGGACGTCGTGCTTCAGCAAAACCCTCTACCGCGAACAGAACCTCGCCGAGCGCTTCTTCAACAAATTCAAACCTTTCCGCCGCATGGCCACCCACTACGACAAACGCGCCTCTGGTTGCGTGCTTATGAGTCTACCACCTGATTGGGCGGGTTCGTGGATGATGGGTATGACGGGACTCGGGTCAATCAATTTGATGGTGCTACCCAAATCCAAACCGTTCCACCCACGGCTGGAGGATCGGTAGCACTGATGCCATCTGCGCTTTGTAGCGTTCCCACTGCTTGGTACCATCATACAGCGCGCGCCGGACTTGGGATGCACTTGCGGTAGCAACCCCGCGACGCTGTGCGGTTTTGTTAAAGTCACGCATTTCGGGCGACCATTCCAGCCCCAGGAAATTGCACAGTGCCTGCGTCGTCGCGTCAAAATCATGCACCAATGCGTCGTAGCGGAGTTCGTGCACCGTGAGCGGCAGCGTCTCAAAGCACCGCTCCATCAACGTCATCAACGCATCATAATGGCGCGCTGTGCTTTCAAGGGTTGTGAATTCCATCGCGGCAGCGCTCAGCGCGAAATTGGTACGGAAACAGCTCCACACCACATCGCGCGGATCGCGGCGCATGACAATAATTCTGGCGTCTGGAAAAAGCTTGGCGATCAGCGGAAGCATGAGGCCCTTAAGTGGGTCCATATCAACGAATAATTTGCCAGCCTGTCCGGCGCCATAGCGCCTGACCTGCCCCCAATAGGACTCAACAAATGGCGCTAGCCCATCCGCATCAAGCACCGCAAATCTCGCCAGCCCGCCGTCACTTTGCAAAAAGGCTTGCGCCGCCTTGATCAACGTCGGCTTCTCTTCAAGCGCGTCCACACCGTCCACACTCGCAAGAATATTCTCGACCAGCGTCGTGCCAGAACGCGGATAGCCGAGCAGAAAGGCATGGGGCCGGTGCGTAGGCATCAATGATTGCCACTGCCCCCGATCAATAGCGTCCACCGATTCCTCGATTGAGGCGATGAACGCGCTTTGCGGCGGCTCTGCGCGGTTTGCCCCGAAATGGACGGCATGTTGCCGGGAAAAGTGCGCGTTTGCTTTCGCATAAGCGGCGAACGCTTCATCCTGGGCATCAAGCCGGTCATGCACATCACCGAGCAGGCCGAGCGCAATCACCTGATCCGCAATATGCACAGTGTCACGCGCGACGAGTTGCGTGAGCGCAGTTCGCGCATTGGGGAACGCTCTTTCCTCATAATCACAGCGCGCCAGAGCAATAATCGCAGTCGGGTTCTGCGGGTCGATTGCGAGCGCACGTTCAGCCGCCGCGCGCGCCTCTCCAAATGCTCCCATCCGCGAACTTGCCTGTGCAAGAGCGGCAAGCGGCGGGGCACTGCTTTGATCAAGCCTCACCGCGCACAGAAAATCAGCCGCTGCCGCCTCATACGAGCCAACCGCCTCATACGCATAGCCACGTTCGAGCCAATAAGCGGGGTTATCGCCGACTGCCGGGGCAACGCGCGCAAAGGTCGCGAACGCCTCATCGAGCCGCCCCTCTTTGCGCATAACGGCGCCGATTGAGAGATGGATCAACGGATTATTCGGAGCGAGCGTCAGCGCCTCACCCAACAATATGTGCGCTTGTGCAAAATCTCCGGCTTCTTCACACGCCCAAGCGGCAAGATTCAACAACATCGGATCGCGGTGCCCCGCTGCCAACATTACCTCGGCAAGTCGCGCGGCGGCGTGCATCTCACCGGTGCCTAGTGCGTCATCAATTGCCTGCCATGTGGCCGTTTCGTTCAATATCATGCCCTCTTACTGCCTGCCCTTTGCCCGAAGCATGATTGGCGCGCAATTGTATCTGCGCGTGCAGCTTGACAGTTGGGAGCGCTTCCTTTCCTGATAATACAAACAACCAACCACCCATGATGGACAAGAAAATGACCGATTTTCAAGCGCTCCTACAACCCGATCAGGGCCAAGTCGCACACAGCATTACTGTCGCCACCAAAGATGGGTTTGAAGATTGGTTTAAGGCGCTTCCTGAACGCGCGCGCGCAGTTGTGCTTGCTGCGCAGTTTAAGGGCAAGGCTGGTGAGTTTGTCATTATTCCGGGCGAAGCGGTCGATGATTGGTCGGTCGCGATTGGTGCTGCGGATGCGCCAAGTATCTGGGATTTGGCAGGTGCCGTCGCGCGATTGCCTGAAGGAACCTACCGGTTGAGCGATGGTGCCCCCGGACAGGCTGCGCTTGGCTGGCTCCTCGCGCACTACCGCTTTGATCGGTATTTGCCGTCGGCTGAGCCTATGTCACAGCGGGTGTTGCTAACCCCTGAACCAGTGACCATTGCCGAGACGGTACGGGTGGCACAAGCGACCGCGCTCGTCCGCGATTTAGTCAATACGCCCGCAGCCGATATGGGGCCAGCCGATTTGCAAAGCGCGGCACAGAGCATTGCCAAGGCGCATGGCGCGACGTTGACGATCACCAAAGGCCATGATTTGAGCGCGGGTTACCCAATGATCCATGCCGTCGGACGTGCCGCCGATAAGCATCACGCGCCGCGCCTAATTGAGATAGAGTGGGGTAATCCAGCACATCCGCGCCTCGCGATCATTGGCAAAGGCATTAGCTTCGATTCGGGCGGGCTTAATATAAAGCCCGGCGGATCAATGCGGCTGATGAAGAAGGATATGGGCGGGGCCGCGCACGCGATTGCACTTACTAGCCTTGTCATGGCAGCACGGCTGCCGGTACGGTTGCATATGCTGATTGCAGCGGCTGAAAACGCGATTTCAGGCGACGCATTCCGCCCCGGTGACATTCTCACTTCCCGAAAAGGACTTACGGTCGAGATTGACAATACCGATGCGGAAGGGCGGCTCGTGCTTGCTGATGCAATTACACGCGCAGGCGATAACAATCCCGAACTGGTAATTGATTTCGCGACCCTCACTGGCGCCGCGCGGGTTGCGCTTGGCCCTGATTTACCCGCAATGTTTTGTAATGAACATGAACTGGCCCGTGCGCTCTCCGAAGCATCGGTTAATTGCCATGATCCGGTTTGGCGGCTTCCACTCTGGTCTGGCTACGACGATATGCTCAAGTCAGATGTTGCTGATATCGCCAATAGCTCCGAAAGCGGGATGGCGGGCGCAATAACAGCAGCACTGTTCCTGCGCAAATTCGTACCCGAAGGCGCGCAGTGGGCGCATTTCGATACATTCGCGTGGCGCAGCGCTGCCAAACCCGGACGCCCCAAAGGCGGCGACGCACTTGGCCTGCGCGCCGCCTATGAAGTACTCAAATCACGTTATCCGGTGGTTTAGCGCTTTCCCAAAAGCCCGCCCAAGATTGCGTCCAATGGGTTTGCAGCACCCGCTTGCTGGCCACCACCGCCACCAAATGCGCCTGCAAGCCCGCCAAGCATATCACCGAGGCCGCCTCCGCCTTGAGCAGGCGCGGCGGCTGCACTGCCACCACCGATCATTGACGCAAGCACCGATCCAGCGAGGCCGCCCATAATGCCTCCACCCATTTTCTTTGAAACCTGCTGCGCGACAAGCCCCGCAACAATCGGGAGCATCGCCTTCAGAATTGTATCGCTGATTCCGGTCTGCGCCGACGCATGAGTTGCGACTTGGCGGCTGACATCCTTTGATCCAAAAATCTGGCCGAGGATATTATTACCGTTGTCGATATCCTGTTCAGGCGCGCCCATGCCCGCCACGATGTTCGTAATTTGGGCAAGCCCGCCTGCCTCTTCACTTTTCTGAAGACCGCCCATGACCGCAGGGAGGAGTGCCCCGACAGCAGCATTTGCCTGTTCAGGAGAAAGGCCAAACTGGCTTGCGAGGCCACCAACATCAATCTGCGGGTTACCGCCAGTTCCCTGCCCGCCAATAGCACCCTGCAAAAGCTGACCCAAAATATCCATTGTTTTACTCCTCACTCAAATTTTAATACAAACGGCACCAATGGCATCGCCAGACAAAGCATAGTAGCATCGCCGCGCAAAACAATGCCATGGTGATTCGTGCACCCGGCCACTGACAGGAGTAACAGATGAGTATTTTTAGCGCGATCAAGAATGCAATTTTCGGCAAGCCCGCCGAAGCGGCTGCGCCCGCCCCAGTTGCAAAACCGGCCGCCGCAGCGGTTGCCGCAGCGCCCTCGGCTCCGGTTGATGTTGATGCGATCCTGACGGCTGCCGCAGCGTCGGTTGATTATGACACCAACTGGCGGACCTCCATTGTTGATCTCATGAAACTTTGTGGCCTTGATTCAAGCCTCGGCAACCGCAAGGAGCTTGCCAAGGAGCTGGGTTTCACTGGCGATATGAATGACAGTGCATCAATGAATATCTGGCTTCACCGTCAGGTAATGAACCAGCTTGCAGCCAACGGCGGACATGTGCCGGCCGATCTCAAAGATTGATAATTTTATGGTGATGGCCGGTGCCAACGGCATCGTTGCACCAGCCATTGCTTTTATATCCTCCAATCGTCTATCTGCGCTGCAATATGACCGCGTCGCGCAGTAGCTTTCGCCTTTCTGGCCACTCAATGACTTTTGACCTGCGGTGCCACGCGCTGCGCGGGGATCTTGCCGACGTCGCGTTGGCAGGCAAAACTTTTGCGCCGCACTATGCCGAAGCGACCTTGCGCGAATGTGCTCCGTCCTTTCTTGCAATGTACGACAAACCCGATGGTAATCAGATTTCCGAACTACTTGCGGGCGAGGCATTTGGTCTGCTCGATATAGCCGGCGGCTGGGCATGGGGCTATTCAATCCACGATCATTATGTCGGTTATGTCAGGGCTGATGCGCTGGTCATGCCCTCTGGACAAAAACAGACAACGGCAAAGAGTGATCCCGTTGACGCTGCCAGCCTGTTTCTCGATATGCCCTATGTATGGGGTGGACGCGGCGGCGCAGGCATTGATTGCTCTGGACTGGTGCAGCGCGGATTTGCCGCCGCCAGCATTGCGGTACCGCGTGACAGTGATATGCAATTGGCTGAAGTTGGCGATATGCTCGCCGATGATATTCCATTGCAGCGTGGCGACCTGATATTCTTTCCTGGTCATGTCGGAATGATGGTGGGCAGCGAAAAACTGCTTCACGCAACGCGCCACCACGGCAAAACCGTGATCGAACCACTTGCCGATGTTGCAGCTCGTGTTTCCGCTATATATCCTCAAGCAGTTGCGGTGCGTAAACGACTTTCGATATGACGACGCGGGTATTTGTAGATGGCGCGGTTGGGACGACCGGCCTCGAAATCGCTGACCGCCTTGAAGGTCGTGTTGATCTTGACATCATCACGCTTGATGACGCGCAGCGCAGAGATGCTGGTGCGCGCCGCGATGCACTGAATGCCGCAGATCTTGTCATCCTCTGCCTACCAGATGATGCCGCACGTGAAGCAGTTTCGCTAATCGACAACCCCAACACCCGCGTCATCGATGCCTCAACCGCGCACCGCATCTCACCCGATTGGACATTCGGCTTTCACGAAATTGACCCTGACGGAAAACGAAAAATTGCAGGCGCAATGCGCGTATCAAATCCCGGCTGTTACCCAACAGGTTTCCTCGCGCTGATCGTTCCGCTGTTGCGCGCAGGTATCATCCCTGCGGAATGGCCAATCAGTATCAATGCCGTTTCGGGTTACTCAGGTGGTGGCAAAGCAATGATTGCGGAGTTTGAAAGCAGCAACCCGCCAACCGCTTGGCGCGGTTATGCCCTCAGCCTTGCGCATAAGCATGTCAGCGAGATGCACCGGCATTCTGGCCTCGTCCACGCGCCACTATTCGCGCCTTCAGTGGCCAACACATATCGTGGGATGATCGTCGACGTGCCGTTGCTAACGGGCGTAATGCGTGACGGGCCGACATCTTATGTCATCAGCGCAATATTGCGCAAAGCCTACACCGATTGCGCGCTGGTCAATCTGGTCGAAGACTTTGACGAAGCAAATCTGACGATTGAGCATGCTGCGAACACTGACCGGCTTGATCTTTTCGTTTTTCACAGCACAGATGATAAGCAGGTGCGCCTTGTTGCGGCGCTTGACAATCTCGGCAAGGGTGCCGCCGGAGCAGCGGTTCAATCGCTTAACCTTATGATTGGAGTCGATGAGATCACTGGTCTTCGATTATAATATTGGGGTCGCCGAGTCGGCGTGGAGCGCTTCAACCCGGCGACGTGACGAGTATAATTCGCTAATATCGATCAGGGAAACGAGTTAAAAGAATAACTGTGATCGGATTTATCGATTCAAAAGGCAGCTGACCTTTTGCGAAGCCTGCCACCCCCGCCGACGCAGAGCAGCACCAATCATGCCAAAGCCTAACATCATCATCGCCCACGTCGCAGGCTCTGGAACGCCGCCGCCTGCACCGCCACCGACAAGAAAGACTTGGCTTTGGTTGTCAAACGCAACCAATGCGCCGATGTCGTTAGCATTGCCCACTGGCCCGTTTAGCACCGCCGCAAGATAGGAGTCAGCCTGCGCTTGAATATCGACGAAATCTCCAAATGTACTAAAATCCCCGTTCGCCACTGAATAACCACCGACACCAGCCTCAAAAACAATTTCCCAGACACCCAGGGCAACCGACGCAGCAATGCGCGATTGCAGGCTAACGTCGTTAGTCGTCGCAAACAGCGGATTCGTGTTGCGAAGCAAGGCAGCCAGTTGTTGTTGCTTCGTGGTATTCGAAAGAAACGAGGAAATCGCGCCAAGCTCAAAATTACCGCCCGTCAGCGTGCGTGTGAAATCAAGACAATAAGACAGAACAGAAAAAGGATCATTGGTCTGCGCATTCCGCCCCGTGAAGGCAAAGCGCCCCGCCTCACCGCCAAATGTCAGGCTAAGCGGAGTATAACTGATACCACCAAACAGCGCCGGTGGGCTGTAATGCGCTTCATCAAGGAAGATCGTTGTCGCTGACGCCGGGGCTGCAACACATGCGGTTGCCAAGCCAATGACGGCAAGAAAACGCTGAAATATACGCATAACTAACCCCTGATTCGCTTACGCCAGCGAGGTTAATCGATTGTTAGCAATTCCCAAAGAAGAGATAATTGCGTTAAGCATCATAATGGGACGGCTTACATTTCGCCCTTTGATCGGCGAAGCGCGAACCATTTTTCGACATTGGCATTATGCTGGTCCAGTGTATCGGCAAAAACATGGCCACCAGATCCGTCGGCAACGAAATAAAGCGCGCGGGTCGGTTCGGGATCCAGCACCGCTGCAATCGCAGCTTTGCCCGGGTTGGCGATTGGCCCGGTAGGAAGCCCTGCACGGGCATAAGTATTGTATCCATTATCGGTTGCGAGTTCGGATTTGAGAATGCGACGACCGAGCGGTTTGCCCTTGGTCACCGGATAGATCACAGTTGGATCGGCTTGAAGTTTCATGCCAATCCGCACGCGATTTGAATATACCCCGGCAACCTTGCGCCGCTCCGTCGGCAGCGCGGTTTCTTTCTCGACAATTGCCGCGAGCGTAATCGCTTCATTCGGACTGCGCACAACGGTCGTTGGTTTGCGCTGCGCCCATAGTTCGGCAAGCGTTTTACCCATCGCATCCTGCATCCGTTTAAGCACGGCTGCGCGCGGCTCACCCCGCACATAGGCATAGCTGTCGGGAAGAACTGACCCTTCGGCAGGAACCGCGACTTCTCCTGTAAGCAATTCGGTTGCCATCAGTCGCTCCTGAACCAACACAGACGGCATCCCTTCAGGGATCGTCACGAACCGCTGCAGCGTTTTGCCTGACTGGATGAGCGTAAGGACTTCGGCATCATCCATGCCAGCCTTCACTTCATACTCACCTGGCTTGATTGGTTCATCCGAACCCAGAAGCTTTGCCTGGCGAAGGAAGGCGTTGGCGGATTTTATAGCGCCCTTATCCTCCAGCATCTTCGCCGCAGCCGTCAGGCTTGAACCTTCAGCAACCACAACGGTCACGTCTTTTTCAGCAACACCGCCGCAAGCCGTAAGCAACAGCGCCAAAAACAGGCAAAACAGCCATTTCATGGCTATATCGCCCGCATCACCAAGCTTGCATTGGTGCCACCAAAACCAAAACTATTGTTGAGCACAGCACGTACCTGGCGTTTTTTTGCAACATGCGGCACAAGATCTACACCGACACAGCTATCGCTTGGATTATCAAGATTAAGCGTTGGCGGAACGATTTGATCGCGCATCGCGAGCAGGCAGAAGATCGATTCAACAGCGCCCGCACCACCAAGCAAATGACCGATCGCTGATTTCGTCGAGCTCATCGACATGGTGCCGAGATGATCGCCAAATAAACGCCGCACCGCGCCCAGCTCAAGCTCATCAGCCATCGTCGATGTGCCGTGCGCGTTGACATAATCAATGTCATCTAGCGTGAGTCCTGATTTTTTGAGCGCCATTTCCATTGATCGGTAAGCACCCGATCCTTCAGGGTGCGGTGCCGTCACATGATACGCATCACCCGACAGGCCATAGCCAATCACTTCACCATAAATTTTCGCGCCGCGTGCCTTTGCCCGTTCATATTCCTCAAGCACAACAACTCCAGCGCCCTCACCCATCACAAAGCCGTCACGGTCTTTGTCATATGGGCGTGACGCTTGTTCAGGCCGATCATTAAAACTGGAGCACAGCGCACGCGCCTGGGCAAATCCAGCGATCCCAATTGGGCAGATGGTCGACTCTGCACCGCCCGCAAGCATCACATCAGCATCATCCATCGCGATCATCCGCGCCGCGTCACCAATGGAATGCGCGCCGGTTGAACAAGCCGTCACGACAGCATGGTTTGGCCCCATCAAGCCATATTTGATAGAAACCTGTCCTGAAATAAGATTGATCAGGCGACCATGAACAAAATGCGGTGAAACACGGCGCGGGCCTTTTTCAGCAAGAACCAAAGACTCGCTTTCGATTCCCGGCAGTCCGCCAATGCCCGAGCCAATCGAGCAGCCGGCACGAAACCGCTCTGCCTCGCTCATGTCAAGCAGTCCGGCATCCTCGATCGCTTGGCCCGCTGCGTCGATACCCAGAATGATGAAGCGATCAACCTGTCGCTGAACTTTATAGTCCACGCGCTTGTCAGGATCGAACCCCCAAGGGTGATCCTTTGCCTTTACCTCACACGCAATCGTGCAGGGATAATCGCTTGCGTCGAAATGCGTAATTTGCCCCGCGCCTGATTTCGATGCGATCAAATTCGCCCAACTTGTCTCAACGTCCGCACCAAGCGGCGTCACAAGCCCCAACCCGGTTATAACAACACGACGCATCGCAATCCTCTCAAACAAAAACGCGGTTTATCGAAATAAAAACGGCCCCTTCGCGGGTGCGAGAGAGCCGTTTTCTATCGTTAAAACGCACCCGCAACACCGGGTTAGCGTCGCCGCTATGCGGCTTTCTTTTCGTTGATGAAGGCAATCGCATCATTAACAGTTGCGATTTTTTCAGCTGCATCGTCAGGGATTTCCACGCCGAATTCTTCTTCAAACGCCATTACCAGTTCAACAATATCAAGGCTGTCAGCACCAAGATCATCGATGAAGCTCGCATCATCGGTAACCTTATCGGCTTCAACGCCAAGATGTTCGACAACGATTTTTTTAACGCGATCTGCTGTCTCGCTCATGGATGATCCTTCTCGTTCATGTAAAAGCAATGTTGATAAAACGCCCTAAAGCGGCGCATCGTTCGTTGCAAGCCCCCTGTTGCAACAGCATAACCAAGCCATGTTTGCCAAAGCCATCAAAGCATCGCCATACCGCCATTTACGTGAAGCGTTTGGCCCGTGACATAGGCCGCTTCCCGGCTGGCGAGATAAGCCACCGCTGCGCCAATGTCAGCGCCTTCGCCGAGCCGTCCGACAGGAATCCGCCCCGTAAGTGATTCCTTTTGCGCATCAGGCAATGCGTCCGTCATAGGCGAAACAATAAAGCCTGGGGCCACGCAATTGACGGTTATATTGCGGCTCGCCAACTCTTGCCCCAGCGCCTTTGACATCGCAGTAAGCCCGCCCTTTGAAGCGGCATAGTTTGCCTGCCCCGGATTGCCCGTCGCACCGACGATGCTCGTGATAGAAACAATTCGGCCAAAGCGCGCCTTCATCATTGGTTTTGACGCTGCGCGGATCAAACGAAACGCCGCAGTCAAATTGACGGCGATCACCTGATCCCACTCTTCATCCTTCATCCGCACCGCCAGATTATCGCGCGTCACGCCCGCATTGTTGACGAGGATATCAAGCCGCCCAAGCACCTCAACCGCACGCGGAACAAGGCCATCAACCGCCGCACCGTCCGAAAGATTGCACGGCAGAATCACCGGATCGCCGCTCAACCCGGCCGCAACCGCAGCCAATGCGTCCTCACGCGTCCCCGACAAGGCGACACGCGCGCCCTGAGCGGCAAGCGCAGAGGCCACCGCTGAACCAATCCCTCCCGATGCGCCGGTTACGAGTGCAGTCATTCCGGTCAAATCAAACATTCTCACAATCCCTTCAGCAGCGCTTCGATATCATCGATGTTCACAAGCGAAACCACTTCCACTTCGCCCGCTGCACTGCGCTTGACCATAGGCCCGAGCACTTTGCCGCCGAATTCGACAAAGTGATGCACGCCCGCCGCCGCCATCGCGATCACCGATTCTCGCCAGCGCACCCTGCCCGTGACTTGTTCGACGAGTAGGCTGCGGATCATGTTAGCGTCGGCAACCGGGGCCGCCGTCACATTGGCATAAAGTGGAACGAGTGGAGCCTGTAATAAAGCATCGGCCAAAGCCTTTGCCATCGCGTCCGCCGCTGGCTGCATCAACGGGCAGTGGAACGGCGCTGATACGGGGAGCAGAATCCCACGCTTGATGCCGTGCTCCTTGGTCAGCGCAATCGCGCGATCAATCGCAGCCTTATGGCCCGAAATCACGACCTGACCCGGATCATTATCATTGGCGACAGTGCAGATTTCGCCTTCTGCCGCTGCATCGGCCAAGCCTTGTGCCTTATCAATATCCGCGCCGAGCAGCGCCGCCATCGCACCAATCCCGACAGGAACCGCCGCCTGCATTGCTTCACCGCGCAACCGCAACAGCCGCGCCGTCGTCGCCAAATCAAGCGCGCCCGCTGCACAAAGCGCTGAATATTCACCCAGACTATGCCCGGCGACAAAATCGCACTTATCAACGAGCGACACCCCGCCCTCACGCTCAAGCACGCGCAGTGTAGCAATGGCATTGGCCATGATCGCAGGCTGGGCATTGGCGGTGAGCATCAACTGATCCTCCGGCCCTTCACACATCAGCTTGAACAAATTTTGGCCGAGCGCGTCATCAACCTCTTGAAACACCTCACGCGCCACAGTGCTCGCTTGGGTCAGCGCAAGCCCCATGCCGACCGACTGGCTACCCTGCCCCGGAAAAATAAATGCCCGCATTGAAAAATCCCTGAATTTTTAATCGAAGACGGTATTGCTCTTTTCAACCGTCCAAGTCTGCCCCTTGGAAAGCAGCGCCTGCATATCGGCGCGCTTGCCTTCGGACAATTTGGTGTTTTGCTCGGTCACCGCGCGGTCAAAAGTCGGGCGGGGATGATCGAAAATCACGCCGAGCGCGATGGGCAGACCGTCCTCAATCGCCATATCAACCAGCATCATCGCGATGCCACGATTGGTGACGTTGTGCGTGATCACGCCAGCACTTTCCCAATCGCCGTCAACCACATCAACGACCTGAAGCGTAAGCTCTTCACTGTTAAGGCGAAGCCCCTTGGTGCCACCCGCGAAAAGCATCGGCTTGCCCTCTTCAAGCCAAATCTGGTTGAGCGGGGCGTTCGCCTTGTCAGTAAAGCCCGCGAACACATCATCATTATAAACGATACAATTCTGGTAAATCTCGACAAAGCCGGTGCCACGGTGGGCGTGAGCCGCCTTCAAAACTTCGGTCAGTTTCTTGTGCGTATCAATCCCACGCGCGACGAACCGCGCGCCCGAACCAAGCGCGAAGGCACACGGCGTTGCTGGGCGATCCAACGAACCATAAGGCGTTGACGGGCTGCGCGTGCCGACACGCGATGTCGGCGAATATTGCCCCTTGGTTAGGCCGTAAATTTCGTTGTTAAACAGCAGCACTTGGCAATCAAGATTGCGGCGGATGAGGTGCATCGTGTGATTACCACCGATTGACAGCGCATCACCGTCGCCGGTGATGATCCAGACATCAAGCTCGGGATTGGCGAGCTTCACCCCCGTCGCCACCGCAGGCGCGCGACCGTGGATGGTGTGGAAGCCGTATGTTTCCATATAATAGGGGAAGCGCGATGAGCAGCCGATGCCACTGATAAACACGGTATTTTCGGGCTTCACACCAAGTTCAGGCATCGTCCGCTGGACGGCCTTGAGAATGGCATAGTCACCGCAACCGGGGCACCAGCGCACCTCCTGATCGGTTTCCCAGTCCTTGGGGGAGCCTTTTGCGATTGGGGTCATATCGTTCATGAAAGCGCTCCTTCAATCGCCGCTGTGATTTCGGCGATGGTAAATGGCTGGCCGGACACCTTATTAAGCGGGCGCGCATCAACCAGATATTGATCGCGCAGCACCGTCTTGAACTGTCCCGTGTTCATTTCGGGCACGATCACCTTGTCATAGCCTTTGAGCAGCTCGCCCAGATTTTTGGGCAGCGGCCAGATGTGGCGGACGTGGATATGGCTGACATCAAGCCCTTCGCGGCGGCAGCGCAGCACCGCCTGATGGATCGGGCCGAAGGTTGATCCCCAACCGACAATAGCAAGCTTACCGCCCGGAACGCCAAGCGAAATCTCCTGATCGGGAATGCTATCAGCAATGCCGAGCACTTTATTCTGGCGGATATCAGTCATCATCTGATGGTTTTCCGAACCATAGTTGATGTGGCCGGTATCAACTTCCTTTTCTATACCGCCAATCCGGTGGAGCAATCCGGGTGTGCCTGGCTTCACCCATGGCCGCGCAAGTTTATGATCGCGCCCGTAAGGCTTAAACCCGCCTTCGGGCACATGATCCAAAAACGTCACCGGGAACGGCGCGTAAGCATCCATATCGGGGATCGCCCAAGGCTCTGCCGCGTTGGCGATATAGCCATCGGTCAACAGCATCACCGGCGTCATATATTGCACCGCAATCCGCACCGCCTCAATCGCGCATTCAAACGCATCGGCAGGAGAACGAGCCGAGATAACCGGCATTGGCGTATCGCCGTTACGGCCGTAAACCGCCTGATAAAGATCGCTCTGTTCGGTTTTGGTTGGAAGCCCCGTCGATGGCCCGCCGCGCTGTGAATTGATAATTATGAGCGGAAGCTCGGTCATTACCGCAAGCCCCATCGCCTCACCTTTCAGCGCAATTCCCGGCCCTGATGACGATGTGACGCCAAGCTTGCCTGCGTAAGATGCGCCGATGGCTGAAGCGATTGCCGCAATCTCATCCTCGGCCTGAAAGGTCGTGACACCAAATTCCTTGAGGCGCGAAAGATGATGGAGGATTGCCGACGCTGGCGTGATCGGATAGCCGCCGAAGAATATCTTAAGCCCCGCAAGCTGCGCGCCTGCGACGATGCCAAGCGAGATGGACTCGGCCCCCGTAATCGTGCGGTACTGCCCTGGTGCAACATTGGCGGCTGCAACATGATGCTGCTTGAGCCGGGCATCGCCAAGCCCGTCACCGCTGATTTCCGCCGTCTCACCATAAGCATGGCCCGCGTTAAGCGCCGCGATATTGGCCTCGGCCAGTACTGGACTCTTCGCGAACTTCTCGTTGAGCCACGCAACAATCGGCGCGCGATCACGGTCAAACATCCACAGCGCCAGACCAAGCGTCCACATATTCTTGCAGCGCAGCGCTTCCTTATTGCCAAGCCCGAACGGCTTGACCGCATCAAGCGTGAGTTGTGAAATATTGAAGTGCATCAACTGCCACTTCGACAGGCTGCCATCCTCAAGCGGATTGACCGCATAGGCCGCTTTCTTGAGGTTGCGTTCGCCAAATTCACCATCATCTGCGATGATCAGCCCACCAGCCTTAAGTGCCCCAACATTGGTTTTGAGCGCGGCCGGGTTCATCGCGATCAAGACATCGGGCTGATCCCCCGCCGTCGTGATTTCAGCCGAACCAAAATTGATCTGGAATGCCGAAACCCCGAACAAGGTGCCCTGCGGCGCACGGATTTCGGCAGGAAAATCGGGGAAGGTTGCAAAATCATTGCCTGCAAGCGCGGATGACAGGGTGAATTGCCCCCCGGTCAATTGCATTCCATCCCCCGAATCGCCCGCAAACCGGACGACAACGGCTTCGGTGTTTTCGGAGGCATTAAATATGTTTGCACTCTCGGTGCGTGCGGCGGTGGCCATTATTATGTTTCCTGCAAGCTTTTGTATCTCGGCCTTTAGACACGGCCACGCGCCAATCAAAATAGATATTATAAGGGAAAGCGCAATCTTTCTTGGCTCTCGACGGCAAGGAAAAAGCCATTTAGGCTGATCGGGCGATCATAATACCGGAGTTTACAGATGACCAAAGCCTATGTCCGCCCTGATGTGGAGACATTTCTCAATTTCCTCAACAATGTACCCGGCCCCAAAATGCACGAAGTTACGCCAGTTGAGGCACGGGCTCAAATGCGGAAGATGGGCGCTGTCGCTGAACTGCCGGTCGGTGATCTCGCAGTGATCCGCGATCTCGAAATTCCGGGGCCAGCAGGCACGATCCCTGCGCGCCTATATGACGCACGCGAAGGCCGTGAAGCCGGGCCGGTGATGGTTTTTTATCACGGCGGTGGCTTTGTCATCGGAGATATTGAAACGCATCAACCTTATTGCGCAGAAGCGGCACGGCAACTTGATATACCTGTCATTTCAATCGATTACCGGCTTGCGCCCGAACACCCCTTTCCGGCAGCCCCTGAAGATTGCGAGGCGGCTACACGGTGGATTGCCGAAAATCTGCCCTGTACCGGTCTCATCCTTTCGGGCGACAGCGCCGGCGGAAATCTCACCGTTGTCACCGCAATGGCGCTCCGTGATGCCCACGCCGCCGTGCCCGTTATCGCGCAAAATCCGATTTACCCCTTCGTGTCACTGAGCGAAGATTGGGACAGTTTCCGTAATTTCGCCGATGGCTTCTTACTCACAGCCGAAGGTATGGTTTGGTTTGGTGACGCCTATGCAAGCGTACCCGAGGATCGCCGCGCAGCGCCACTGCCGCATGATCATACGGGCTTGCCCCCAACAGTGGTTATGACCGCAAGTCTCGACCCGCTTCATGATCAAGGCATTGCCTATGTGCAAGCGCTCGAAGCCGCAGGCGTTCCCGTCCGTCATGTTGAGGCCGACGGCAATATCCACGGCCTCATTAACTTGCGCAAGATCATCCCTTCTGCACAGGATGATATCATGCGCAATCTTGATATGTTGAAGGCTGTGCTTGCCGAGTTCGTAATGGCCCCGGCATGATTGACCCCAATTCGCTTCCATATCGTCCCTGTGCCGGGATTATGCTGCTCAACGCCGAAGGTTTGGTGTTTGTCGGTCAGCGGTTCGATAGCCAGCTTGACGCATGGCAAATGCCGCAGGGCGGGATTGACGAAGGCGAGGAGGCCGAAACTGCGGCCTTTCGTGAACTACAAGAAGAAACTGGCATCGCGCCGAATCTGGCTAAGCTGGTCGCGCGTTCGGCAGGCGAGCATTTTTATGATCTTCCGCCGCATATGCTTGGCAAAATATGGAAAGGGCGGTACCGTGGCCAGAGGCAAATCTGGTTCCTGATGCGATTTTTAGGGACTGATAGCGACATCGATATTGCCACCGAGCATGAAGAATTTCGCGCCTGGCGTTGGGCTGCGCCCGAACAGCTTACAAACCTCATCGTACCCTTCAAACGGGAGCTCTACGCAAATGTCATCGCCGAATTTTCACCCCACTTATAAACCCGCGCCCGCAAGTTGGTGGGAACGCAATGTTGTCCCCAAACTGATCGGCTGCGCCTGTGCACAACCGCAAATCATGAAGGCGCGCAGCCGGATCGTCCCACAGGCGGAGGGTGATGTATTGGAGCTCGGCTGCGGCGGCGGGATTAACATGCAATTTTATGACGCGGAGCGGATCACCAGCTTTGCCGGGCTAGACCCCTCGCCCGCTCTGCTTGACGCCTCACGCGCTGCCGCTCAGGCAAAGGGCATGACCGCCGATATTCGCGGCGGCATTGGTGAGGCAATGCCGTTTGATGATGCCAGCTTTGATACCATTCTCGTCACCTTCACACTCTGTTCGGTCACCGATCAAGCGCAGGTGCTGAACGAAATGCGGCGCGTTCTGCGCCCTGGCGGCAAGGCGTTATTTCTCGAACATGGCAGCGCGCCCGACGCAGCGGTGCGCAAATGGCAACGCCGCATTGAACCACTATGGAGCCGTATCAGCGGCAATTGCCACCTCACCCGCCCGATCACGGGCGCTTATGATGGTGCTGGCTTCAAAGTCTCACATGCAGATAGAGGCTATATGCCAAAAACACCCCGTCCTTTCGGCTGGATCGAATGGGGCGAAGCGCGGGTTTAACAATGATGCAAGCAACGCCTGCAAGAGCAAAATCTGATGCGTTTGCGTCGGCTGACCGACGCAGAGTTTAGCCTGATCTGATTAAACCGACAGCGGCGTCACGCTCAAACAGGTAAAGCGCAAATCGTGCCGCTTGCCCACGAACGCTTTCAAGCCCGCCATCCCGGTCAACCAAAAGACGTGCATCGTCTGTCGCCGTGTTGATCAGCGCGGCCATCATTTCAGGCGTTGCCAGCCGGAACACCGCCTCGCCCGATTGACGCACGCCGAGAATTTCTCCTGCCCCGCGCAACCGCAAATCCTCCTCGGCGATCTTGAAGCCGTCATTCGTCTCACGCATCAGCGCGAGACGTGCGCGCGCCGTTTCGGAAAGCGTATCGCCACGCAGCAGCAGGCACACCGAACGCCCCATCCCCCGCCCAACACGCCCACGCAATTGGTGAAGCTGGGCGAGGCCAAACCGCTCAGCCTCTTCGACAATCATCAGCGTTGCATTGGGCACATCAACGCCGACTTCGATCACCGTCGTCGCGACCAGAATCGCCAGTTCGCCGCGTTGGAAACGCTCCATCACCGCGTCTTTCTCCACCCCCTTCATCCGCCCGTGAATAAGGCCGATACGGTCACCAAAGCGCGCTTTCAGATCCGCCGCGCGGGCTTCGGCGGCGGCGCGGTCACTCAGTTCATTTTCTTCAACGAGCGGACACACCCAATAGCCTTGCCCACCGCCTTCGATATGGCGGGCGAGGCCGTTCACCACCTCGTCGATGCGGCCCACCGACATCACGCTCGTTGCAATCGGCTGACGACCCGGCGGCATTTCATCAAGACGGCTGACATCCATTTCGCCGTAATGGGTCAGCGTCAGCGTGCGCGGAATTGGCGTTGCGGTCATCACCAGCAAATGCGGCGGAACCTCTGCTTTTTGGGTCAGCAACAGCCGCTGCGCCACGCCAAAGCGGTGCTGCTCATCAATCACCGCAAGTCCGAGATTGCGGTACGTCACCGCCTCCTGAAAAATCGCGTGGGTGCCAACGAGGATGTTGATCGAGCCATCAGCCAACCCCATCAGCGTCGCCTCACGCGCGCGGCCCTTATCTCGCCCGGTGAGGATTGCGACATTGATCGGCAGTCCCCCAAGCAGGGTTTTGAGCGTTTCAAAATGCTGCCGCGCGAGGATTTCGGTGGGCGCGAGCATCGCCCCTTGCGCGCCCGCCTCAACCGCGATCAACAGCGCATTCAATGCAACCAGCGTTTTGCCTGAGCCAACATCGCCCTGAAGCAAGCGAACCATTGGTGTCGCCTGCTGCAAATCGCCCTCGATTTCGCGGGTCGTCCGCGCCTGCGCGCCGGTCGGCGTATAAGGCAAACGCAACAAATCACGCAGGCGTCCATCGCCTTTGAGCGGCATCCCCCGCCGCCGCCGCGATGAGGCGCGGACAAGCATCAGGGCAAGCTGATTGGCGAACAGCTCGTCATAAGCCAGCCGTTCGCGCGCGGAGGCGTCGGCTGGAGTGTGATGAATTTGCGTAACCGCCGCTTTCCAACCGGGCCATTGCCGCTCGGCTTTCAGCGTTGGTTCGATCCACTCAGGCAGGTCAGGCGCGCGCGCTAAAGCCTGTTCGGCCAATTGACCAAGCCGCCGCGCGGTCAGCCCTTCGGACAGCGGATAAATCGCCTCGCTATCGGGCAATTTCGCAGCCTCTGCCGGGAGCAGCACATGATCGGGGTGAACAATCTGTCGTTCCTGCCCGTAAAGCTCCAGCTTGCCCGACACGAGTTTGGTTTCACCGAGCGGCAGCAGCTTGCGCGCATATCCCCCGCCGCCGCCGAAGTAAGTCAGCGTCAGATAATCGCCCACGCTATCAACCGTATGGATGCGGAATGGCCCGCGCGGCGCACCCTGTTTATAGTCAACAGGGGTGACCTCAACGATGATATTGCCGCCGATTGTCGCATCATCAAGCCGTGCCACCCGCCGCCGCTCGACCAGCCCGGTCGGGAGATGAAACAGCACATCAACCACCCGCGCCAGCCCGAGCTTTGCCAGCGGCTTGGCAAGCGCGGCGCCAACGCCTTTTAGTGCCTCAACTTCGGCAAACAGTGGATTGAGTAATTCAGGGCGCATGGTATCGGGGCACCTTAACCCAGTCGGCAGGCCTTTGAAACGCCCGTCGGCCAATATTGCGTGGAATTTATGGATCGCGAAACGCGCCTTAAACGCCTGAACTTCCGAAGCTGGCACCGTGGCACGCGTGAGGCCGATATGATGATCGGCGGGTTTTTTGATGTGCATTCGGCCAATTGGGATGACGCAGAGATGGATTGGTACGAAAATTTCCTTGAGGAACAGGATGTTGACATCATGGCCTGGGCGCTCGGTACGCAAGCGGTGCCCGAAAAATGGGCTGGGCCGATGATCGATGCGTTCCGCAAGCTCGATTATCTGACGACCTTCGGCTGAGATGGAACCGCTGCCCCGCATCATATCGGCGCGCGCGCCGCTGACGCTTGCGGGTGTGCCGACGGGATTTCTGCCCGTCCTCCTCGCCGATCTGACGCGCGCAGCCCCGGCCCGCGCCGTCTATATCGCAGCGGATGAGGCGGCGATGCGCGGGGTGGCTGACACCGTCCATTATTTCGCGCCTGAAATTGAGGTACTGATATTCCCGGCATGGGATTGCCTGCCCTATGACCGCGCCTCCCCCTCGCTGCGCGCAACATCGGAGCGATTGGCGACGCTGGCCGCGCTTCAACAAAAGCCGACCAAGCCGCAGCTTATCATCACTACAGTCAACGCGATCACCCAGCGGACACTAACGCCGTTCCGCGTCCGGCAATTGACCGCAACACTCAAACCCGGCGCGCGGATTGACCGTGATAAGCTCGCCGCACTGCTTCAGGCCAATGGCTATGTCCGCAGCGATACAGTGGCGGACTCGGGCGAATATGCCGTGCGGGGCAGCCTTGTCGATCTATTTCCAGCGGGAGAGCCGCACGGGCTGCGGCTCGATTTCTTCGGCGACGAAATTGAAAGCATCCGTAGTTTTGATCCCGCCGATCAACGCACCATTGCGCGGGTTGAGAGTTTCACCCTGCTCCCCGCCTCCGAAGCCTTGCTTGATGAGGACGGCATCAAACGGTTCCGCAGCCGATACCGCGAACAATTTGGCGCAACCGCAACGGGCGATCCGCTCTATCAAGCGGTGTCCGTGGGGCGACGGCTG
>JBBTEI010000052.1:0-5798 GCA_038042405.1 Pseudomonadota bacterium | reverse complement strand
ACCTTCATCGCAGTTGCTCGAACGCCATGATGCGAGTGATTTTGAGACGATGACGCAGGATAAGATTGCCCCAGAGTGATCGTATCGCAGGTTGTAAATCAAGTCTCTTGAACCAACCTCGCACCTCGCCTAACCAGCCGTTATGACCAGCACCAACGATATCCGCCGATCTTTCCTCGATTATTTTGAAAGCGCAGGGCATGCCCGCGTCGCGGCGGCGCCGCTCGTTCCGCAAAATGATCCGACATTGATGTTCGTCAATGCCGGCATGGTGCCGTTCAAGAATGTCTTCACTGGCCTTGAAAAACGGCCCTATGTCACGGCCGCATCAAGCCAGAAATGTGTACGCGCAGGCGGCAAGCATAATGATCTCGATAATGTCGGATATACCGCGCGGCATCATACCTTCTTTGAAATGCTCGGCAATTTTTCGTTTGGCGATTATTTTAAGGAACAAGCGATTGTCCATGCGTGGACGCTGCTCACCAAGGAGTGGGGGCTTGATCCCGCGCGGTTAACAACGACGGTCTATCACACTGATGATGAAGCGTTTGATCTTTGGAAAAAGGTCGCTGGCCTGCCGGAGCACCGGATCATCCGCATTCCAACCTCGGATAATTTCTGGTCAATGGGTGATACTGGGCCGTGCGGGCCGTGCAGCGAGATTTTCTATGATCACGGCGATCACATCCCCGGTGGGCCACCGGGATCACCCGATGAAGACGGTGACCGTTTTGTTGAGATTTGGAACCTTGTTTTCATGCAATATGATCAGGTTGTCGGCGGCGAACGAGTGTCGCTCCCGCGCCCGAGCATTGATACAGGCATGGGGCTTGAGCGGATTGCCGCCGTTATGCAGGGCGTCCACAATAATTATGATACCGACACGTTCCGCGCGCTCATCGCCGAAAGTGCTGATCTGACTAAATCTGATCCAGCGGGTGAAATGGCTGCGTCGCACCGTGTGATTGCCGATCATTTGCGCGCGAGTGGGTTTCTTGTTGCTGACGGTGTTTTGCCCGCGAATGAAGGGCGCGGCTATGTGCTGCGCCGGATTATGCGCCGCGCGATGCGCCATGCGCATTTACTGGGTGCGAAAGACTCGCTGATGCACCGCTTGGTGCCCGCGCTCGTTGCCGAAATGGGCGGGGCATATCCCGAGCTTGTCCGCGCGCAGCCGCTGCTTGAGGCGACTTTGCAGCAAGAGGAAACGCGGTTTCGCAAGACGCTCGCCAATGGTCTGCGGTTGCTTGATGAAGCAACCGGGACGATGGCTCCCGGCGCGACTCTGCCCGGTGAGACGGCATTCAAGCTTTATGACACTTACGGTTTTCCCTATGATCTGACCGAGGATGCACTGCGTGGCCAAGGGTTTAGCGTGGATCGCACTGGGTTTGATACCGCGATGGCCGGGCAGAAGGCCGCCGCGCGCGCAGCGTGGAAAGGCTCAGGCGAACAAGCGTCGGGCGAAATCTGGTTCGATATTGCCGATGAATTTGGCGGGACGGAGTTCACTGGCTATTCCGCGACCGAGGGCGAGGGCCAAGTCGTCGCGCTTGTGAAGGATGGCAAGCGCGTTGAGAGTGCTTGTGCGGGCGATCGCGTGACTATACTTACTAACCAAACGCCGTTTTACGGTGAAAGTGGCGGGCAGTCGGGTGATGCCGGAATTATTAGTGATCTCAGTGGGTTGAGTGTTATTGTTGAGGATGTTTCGAAGCCGCTCGGCCGCCTCCATACGCACCAGGCGCGGGTAGAGGCGGGGACGATCGCGGTTGGCCAAGATGTCCATCTTTCAGTTGATGCTGATCGTCGGGATCGCATTCGTGCCAATCATTCGGCGACGCACCTTGTCCATGCGGCGCTCCGCAACCGGCTAGGCGGACATGTTACGCAGAAGGGCAGTCTTGTTGCCGCTGACCGTTTCCGCTTTGATTTCTCGCAACCGACGGCGCTCACGCCTGCTGACATTGCTGTGGTTGAAGCAGATGTTAATGCGCAAATTCGGGCCAACGTGGCGGTCTCCACGCGGTTGATGACGCCTGATGATGCGATTGCGGCGGGCGCGATGGCGCTGTTCGGCGAAAAATACGGCGATGAAGTCCGTGTGCTAAGTATGGGCAGCGACGCTTATTCGGTTGAGCTTTGCGGCGGTACGCATGTTAATGCGACCGGCGATATTTCCTTGTTCAAGATCATTAGTGAGGGCGCAGTGGCCAGCGGAGTACGGCGGATCGAAGCGCTGACGGGTGAAGCGGCGCGGCTGTGGTTGGTTGAACGTGATGAAATGTTGCGCGGGATCGCTGCTACATTCAAGATCAGCGTTGATGATGTTCCTGCGCGAGTTGCTGCGCTGGTCGATGACCGCAAACGCCTCGAACGTGAGCTAGCCGAAGCCAAAAAAGCGCTTGCAATGGGCGGCGGCGCTGCGGGTTCTGCGGCTGGGCCGGAAGATATTAGCGGTATCGCTTTCATCGGCCAGATTATTGAGGGGCTTGACCCCAAGGAACTGCGCGGCGTCATTGATGATGCAAAGGCGCGACTAGGTGAGGGCGTTGCGGCGATAATCACAGTCAATGATGGCAAGGCCTCAGTCGCGGTCGGGGTTACGCCAGCGCTTCAGGGCAAGGTCGATTCGGTTGTGCTTGTTTGGGTAGCGGTTGCGGCACTGGGCGGGCAGGGTGGCGGCGGGCGGCCCGATATGGCGCAAGGCGGTGGGCCGGATGGAAGTAAAGCTGCCGAAGCGCTAGACGCAATCCGCGCGTCTATTGCTGGTTAGCGCATTGGCCCCAAACGCGGACTGTGCTCAAGTTGACCAGCAGTTTTGATCTCGGCGCGGAGTTCATCGCGCTTTTGGTGGATTGAGGCGATTACTGGCCCCATCGCGACTCCGAGATCAACCAATACTGCTTCGGAGAGTTGTAGTGAGCTTTCAAGCGTTTCGGGAACAGCGTCAGTCGCGCCTGCGCGGTAAAGCTCAGCTGCATGATCGGTGTCGCGCGCGCGGGCAACGATAGTGAGATCGGGGAAACGCTTGCGCAGCGTTGTGGTCAAACGCACCGCCTGAACTGGATCATCCATCGTCAGAACAACCGCGCTCGCGCTCGCTAGATCAAGCGCATCAAGTGTGGCCGTGCGCGCTGCGTCGCCAAAGCGCACTGGTCGCCCTTCGCGCCGCGCCATGGTGACATGATCAACATCAGCCTCAATTGCGACATAAGCGAGGCCGTGCGCCTCAAGCATATCCGCGACCAGCCGGCCAACACGACCAAAGCCGATGAGGATGGTGCGCGGTTCACCTTCGGCGATGTCAAGCGGCGCGTCCTTATTCTGTTGCCATTCGATACGTCGCGCGAAATCATGGCCCACCCTTGCTAGCAGCGGCGTAATCGTGAGGCCAACTGCCGTCACGACAGTCCAGAATGCGGCTGTTTCGGGCGAAATGAGCCGCGCCGTAAGCGCGCTCGCCAAAACGATTAGCGTCGTTTCTGACGGACTTGCCATCAGGACACCTGTTTCGGTCGCGACGCCGGTAGAAACCCCGCCCGCGCGGAGCAGCAGCGTTGTGACAAGCGCTTTGATTAATATCACGCCAACGACTGCACCGATCACCTGCGTCCATTGTGCGGCGATCAGATTGAGATCAAGGCTCATCCCGACGCTAATAAGGAACACCCCTAGCGCCAACCCCTTGAACGGCGCGGTTGTTACCTCAACTTCAGCGCGGTATTTTGTCTCTGCGATCAGCAGCCCTGCCACGAGCGCGCCAACGATGGGAGAGAGACCCACAGCGGTTGTCGCAAGGCTGGCAAGAATGACTGTCAACAGGCTGACCGAAAGGAACAGTTCTGGGCTTTTGGTGCGCGCGGCCTGCGCAAATAGCGGCGGTAGCAGCCACCGCCCGAGAATAAGCATCGCCGCCACTGTTGCCACGCCAATCGCGATGACCTTGGCGAATTCGGCGAACCCGCCCGTGGCCGCCGATGGTGCAATCGCGCTCAACAGGAAGATGATCGGGACAAGCGCCAAATCTTCAAACAGCAGCATTGCCAGTGCAAGTTTTCCAACCGGACTGGTCGTACCTGCAATCGGTAAAACCAGCGCAGTTGATGACAGCGTAAGTGCGAGACCAAGCCCTATCGCGGCTGCGGTTGTCTCACCAAACAACATCAGGGCAAGCGCAATGAGTGCACCCGCGCCAATCAGTTCAACCGCGCCAAAGCCGAACAATGGTCGGCGCATCGCCCATAATCTCTTGAATGACAACTCAAGCCCGATTGAAAACAAAAGCAGGATGATTCCGAGTTCGGCAAAGGGAGCAATTGATGAAGGGTCAGTAATCGTGACGTAATAAAGCCACGGGTAGCGCTCAACCAGCGCGCCCAGCCCAAATGGCCCCACCAATATCCCAACAAGGATAAAGCCGATTACCGGGGTTATCCGAAAGCGCGCAAACGTCGGGATGACGAGCCCTGCTGCCCCGAGAATGACGAGCGAATCGCTAAAGCCTGTAGAGGCGAGTTCCAATGCCATTGCCCATTATGCGGATCGCACGGCAATTGTCATTAACCAGCCATTGCCTTTTCGAGGTTGAGCCGCACCGCTTCAAAAAACTGCTCGGTCGTCATCCAAGCCTGATCGGGGCCGATCAGGATCGCGAGATCCTTGGTCATCCCACCATCCTCGACGGTTTGGATGCAGCAGCGTTCAAGCGTTTCGGCAAAGCGGATCACATCGGGCGTTCCGTCAAACTTGCCCCGGAATTTGAGGCCGCCAGTCCATGCAAATATTGATGCGATCGGGTTGGTCGACGTTGCTTTGCCTGCTTGGTGCATCCGGTAATGGCGGGTGACAGTCCCGTGTGCGGCTTCTGCTTCAACGGTTTTTCCATCGGGCGAAAGGAGAACTGATGTCATTAGGCCGAGCGAGCCGAAGCCCTGCGCAACCTGATCCGATTGCACATCGCCGTCATAATTTTTGCATGCCCAGACAAACTTACCTGACCATTTGAGCGCCGAGGCGACCATATCATCAATCAGGCGATGTTCGTAAACGATGCCGGCAGCCTTAAACTTTTCGGCAAATTCATTTTCAAAAACTTCTGCGAACAGGTCTTTGAACTGGCCGTCATAGGCTTTGAGAATTGTGTTTTTAGTGGAGAGATACAGCGGCCAGCCGCGCCCGAGCGCATAGTTCATGCTCGCACGGCCAAAATCGCGAATCGAATCGTCGAGATTGTACATCGCCAAAGCGACACCCGATGAAGGATAGTTGAACACTTCTTCGTCAATCACGGTGCCATCATCACCATCAAAAACAAGGCGGAGCTTGCCGGGGCCGGGCACGCGGAAATCGGTGGCGCGGTATTGATCACCAAAGGCATGGCGGCCGACGACGATCGGATCAGTCCAGCCGGGAATCAGGCGTGGTACATTTTTGATTACGATCGGTTCGCGAAACACCACGCCGCCGAGAATGTTGCGGATTGTGCCGTTGGGCGATTTCCACATTTTTTTGAGATTAAATTCTTTGACGCGATCTTCATCGGGGGTGATCGTCGCGCATTTGACACCAACGCCATATTTCTGGATCGCCTTGGCCGAATCGACGGTGATTTTATCGGCGGTCTCGTCGCGGACTTCGACTGCCAGATCATAATAATCGAGATCAATATCAAGGTAGGGAAGGATTAAGCGCTCTCGAATCCATTGCCAGATGATCCGGGTCATTTCATCGCCGTCAATTTCGACAACTGGGGTTTTTACCTTGATCTTGGCCATGTTGGTCGCTTTCTCCCT
>JBBTEI010000051.1:0-10548 GCA_038042405.1 Pseudomonadota bacterium | reverse complement strand
AAATGCGGCATTTGATTGACGGCGTGGTGCGCGGCATCGGCGGCTATGGCAACTGTGTTGGCGTGCCGACGGTGGGCGGCGAGGTCAATTTCCACAAGGCCTATGATGGCAATATCCTTGTCAACGCGATGACTGTCGGCGTTGCGGAGACTGACAAGATTTTCTACTCAGCCGCTTCGGGCATTGGCAATTCAATCGTCTATGTTGGTTCCAAAACCGGGCGTGACGGCATCCACGGCGCGACGATGGCGAGTGCTGATTTCTCTGACGATACCGAAGAAAAACGCCCCACCGTTCAGGTTGGCGATCCCTTCACTGAGAAATTGCTGATTGAGGCCTGTCTTGAGCTTATGGCGTCGGACGCGATTGTCGCGATTCAGGATATGGGGGCGGCTGGCCTCACCAGCTCTAGCGTTGAAATGGCGAGCAAGGGCGGCGTTGGTATCGAACTTGATATGAACAAAGTGCCGTGCCGCGAGACGGGGATGACGCCGTATGAAATGATGCTTTCGGAAAGCCAAGAGCGGATGCTCATGGTGCTCAAGCCGGGGCGTGAGGATTTTGCGGAAGGCATTTTCAAGAAATGGGAACTTGATTTCGCGGTGATCGGGACTGTTACCGAAACCGGCCATATGGTGCTCAAGTGGAACGGGGAGACGGTCTGCGATATTCCGCTCGGCCCACTTGCCGATGATGCGCCGCTCTATGATCGGCCCTATATGAGCCAGGACGAATATAAGGCATGGGCGCAGGTTAAGCCGCTCGGGGATATTCCAGAATCGACCGATATTGGTGCGGATATCCTCAAGCTGATGGCCTCGCCCGACATCGCATCGCGGCGGTGGATTTGGGAGCAATATGACCATATGGTTGGGGCTGACACGGTTCAGCGCCCCGGCGGTGATGCGGCGGTTGTGCGCGTTTATGGCACCAACAAGGGCTTGGCGATGACGACCGATTGCAGCCCGCGCTATTGCTATGCCGATCCGGTTGAGGGTGGCAAGCAAGCGGTCGCCGAGGCCTATCGCAACCTGTGTGCAGTCGGCGCAAAGCCGCTCGCGATCACCAACTGCCTCAATTTCGGGAACCCCCAGCGGCCAGAGATTATGGCGCAAATCGTCGGCTGTCTTGAAGGTATGAGCGCGGCCTGCATCGCGCTCGATATGCCTATAGTGAGTGGTAATGTGTCACTCTACAACGAGAGCAAGGCGACGGGTGGGGGAAGTGCGATTTTGCCGACGCCAGCAATCGGCGCGATTGGCCTGCTCGACGATTGGAGCAAAAGCGCGACGATTGGGTTTAAGGCTCCACATCAGGATATCTTGCTAATTGGCAAGGGCCACGAGAACTTTGGCCAATCGCTGTGGCTTCGCGAGATACTGGGGCGTGAAGATGGTGCGCCACCCCGAGTCGATTTGGACGCCGAACGCGAAGCTGGAGAGCTCGTGCGCCGCTTGATCGCCGATGGCGTTGCGACTGCTGTGCATGACGTTTCCGACGGAGGCGTTTTAGTTGCCATGGTCGAGATGGCGCTCGCGGGAAACATAGGGGCCTACTACGATATGATGGATACCATCGATGCATTTGGTGAAAGCCAAGGCAGGTATATTATTACTGTCGCATCTGGCACAAAAATACCTAGCGCAATTGGAATTGGTCGCACGAATGATCAAGGTACAATTGCAGGGTTTAAACTCGACACCCTGCGCACGGCTCACGAAGGCTTCTTCCCTACGCTGATGGGCAAAACCGCTTAAGGCCGATCAAAAAAATCAACCGTGCCCGTATCCAAATCATAATAAGCGCCGACCACTTTTAATCGTCCGGTCGCTTGCGGTTCCATCAGCATGGGTTCGGATGCGGTGCGCAGGCGTTTGACCATGCGCCGGACATTTTCGCGCACTGATGCGTCGAGCAGATCGCCGTATTCGGGTAGGCTGCGCTGGGCGTGGAGGACAGCGGGGATGATGGGCTCAACCATTTTGCCCATGCTGCCCGAAAGCTGGAGATCATCGGTGACGATCTTGACTGCCGCGCCGACCGCGCCGCACCGTTCATGGCCGAGCACTACAACAAGCGGCACCCCGAGCTGCGCCACCGAAAACTCGATCGACCCCATGCCGTTGGTGCCAACATTATTGCCCGCCGTGCGCACGATGAACAGATCGCCGAGACCAACCCCGAACAATTGCTCTGGCCCAACGCGGCTATCCGAACAGCCAACGAGCGTGGCAAAGGGAAATTGTTCGCGCGCGACCTCAAGGCGGCGGCTGCGCGAAATATCGCCTGATATCGGATCATCAGCAACATAGCGGTGATTGCCATCGATCAATCGGGCGAGGGCCTGATCGGCGGTCAGTCTGGCTGGCGTCATGATTGCTAGTCTTGCCACAGGCTTGCCGCGCGTCAAGCGCCGTGGCAGGCTGCATCATGGCCAGTGCAGGATATTCGGGAACCCCGCTCGCGAAGAAGCTTTCGCTTAAGGATGGGATGCGGGTCTGGTTTGATGCGATGCCGGAGAGCGTGCGCGCGGAGATTGGTGACGTCGCACTGTTTGAATGTGCCGCGCCCGAATCCGGGCTTGATGCCGCGCATATTTTCGTTACGCGCCGCGCCGGTATGGCGGCAAAGCTTGCCATGCTCCTCCCGTTGCTAAGGCCCGCAGGGTTTATCTGGGTGTCATGGCCCAAGAAGGCCTCAAAGGTTGATACTGATATTACCGAAGACACCATCCGCGCGGTGATTCTGCCAGCAACGCCGCTTGTCGATGTAAAAGCCTGTGCGGTCGATGCGATATGGTCTGGCCTGAAACTGATGATACGGAAAAATGCACGATGATTGATCATGAAACACTGCCGTGGGCGCCTTATCCTGCGATGACCGATGATGAGCGGGCAGCGGCGGCGCTCGCATTTTACGAACATATCCGGTCTCGCCGAACCTGCCGCCAGATCGGCGATGCGCCCGTGCCGCGTGCTATTATTGAATCGGCGATTTTGGCCGCAGGTACAGCGCCCAGCGGGGCGAATCATCAGCCGTGGCATTTCACGGTGATTGGTTCGCCAGACGCCAAACGCCGGGTGCGGATCGCCGCCGAAGAAGAAGAACGCGAATTTTATAGCGGCAAAGCGGGTGCGGAATGGATCGAAGCGCTCGCGCCGCTCGGCACTGATGCGGATAAGCTTTACCTTGAACATGCGCCGTGGCTGATCGCGATCTTCGGCCAGCGCAAGGGCGGGCTGTATCCCGGCGACGCACGGCAGAATTATTATGTGACTGAAAGCGTCGGCATCGCGACGGGGCTGCTGCTCACGGCCCTCCATGCGGCGGGGCTGGCAACGCTCACCCACACACCCAATCCGATGCGTTTCCTCAATACGCTCTGCAAACGCCCAAAGGATGAAAAGCCGATTATGATCGTTGTCGTCGGCCATCCAACGGCGGATGCCCGTATCCCGGTTCACGCCACGATCAAGAAGCCGCTGGATCAAATTTCGAGTTGGATTTAACTATTACAAACATCCGTTATCTGACGCTTGATGCCATTCGCGGGATCGCGGTTATGGGCATTCTCCTGATGAACATTATCTCGTTTGCGATGCCCGATGCTGCCTATTTCAGCCCTGCGGCTTACGGCGGAACCAGCTCGCCCGATGTGATCAGCTGGGCGATCATGTCGGTATTGGTTGATGGCAAAATGCGCGGGCTATTTTCGGTGCTGTTTGGCGCATCGATGCTGCTCGTCTATCAGCGCGCCGAAGCCGCGAATGGTGATGGTAAAGCGGTGCATAGGTGGCGGATGATTTGGCTGCTGCTTTTTGGTCTCGTCCATTATTATCTCATCTGGTTTGGCGACATTTTGACGCTGTACGCGCTGTGCGGCTTGATCGGGATGGGCTTGTTGCACAAAGACGAGGCGCAGCTTCGCCGTATCGCGATCTGGTTGCTATCGCTTAGCTTTGTGCTGGTTGGCGCTATGATGGCCGGGCTGTGGGTGCTTAAGGCAATCGCTATGCAGCCGGGTGCTGATCCTAAATTGGTCAAAGCATTTGCCCAGTTTACAGTCGAATTTGGCGGCGGCGTTTCTGAAGCCAACGCGAGCAGTCTCGCGCTGCACCGGAGCGGTTATCTGGACATTGTCTGGAACCAATTGACCGAAGAGTTATTTCTTCCGATCGTCAGCTTTTTCATGGGTGCGCTTGAAATGCTCGGGCTGATGGCGCTCGGCATGATGTTTTTCCGCAATGGTTTTTTGACCGGGGATTGGGATGATGCGCGCTATATGAAAACGATGCGGATCGCCTACCTTTTGGGTATTCCCGGACAGATGGCATTGGCGTTGTGGGGATGGGTGAGCGGTTTTGATCCACTTGTGATGATGGGTAATATGATGGTTTGGTCATTGCCATTTCATATCGCCGTGATGATCGGCCACGCGGCACTTGCGGTGTTTCTTGTAAAGCGGTTTGCGAGTAGCGCCCTAGTGGCGCGCATTAGCGCTGTTGGCCAGGCCGCGTTCACGAATTACCTCGGAACATCGATATTGATGACTACGCTGTTTTACGGATACGGCTTTGGCTTGTTTGGCCAAATGTCGCGTTGGCAAGCGTATTTGGTCGTGCCTGTAGTGTGGGCGATTATGCTGTTTTGGTCAAAACCTTGGCTTGATCGCTATCGCTACGGCCCGCTAGAATGGCTCTGGCGAAGCTTGGCGCGCGGGCAAATGCAACTCGCCCGGAGGTAAGTCGGCTTATGCCGAGAGCAGCCGCCGCGCCTCGGCGCAATCCTTGTCCATCTGCGCGGTGAGCGCCTCAAGCGTATCAAACTTGGCTTCGGGGCGAAGGAAGGCGATAAGTTCAACCGCGATCGTCTGATCGTAAAGCGATTCATCAAAATCAAAGAGATAGGCCTCTAGCAATTCTTTGGGTGGATCAAAGCTTGGCCGGATGCCGAGATTGGCCGCGCCGTCAATCACGCGGCCATCGGCCAAGCGTATACGTACCGCATAAATGCCGTAGCGCGGGCGGAGATAGCTGCCCAAGTCAACATTGGCGGTTGGATAGCCAATCGTGCGGCCAAGCTTGGCACCGTGTTGGACAACGCCTTCAATCGTGTAGGGGCGGGTGAGCAGGCGAGTGGCCGTGGCACAATCACCCTCCACCAGTGCGCGGCGGATGCGGCTTGATGATATTACTTCCCCGTCTTCGGCAATCGCACCAACGGCTTGTGTGACAAAGCTGTAGCGCGCGCCAAGCTCGGCAAGCACGCCAACATTACCGCTTTTTCGATTGCCGAAGGTGAAATCTTCTCCGGTCACTACGCCGCCAATGCCAGCCAGTCGCTGCGCTACAAATGCGTCGGCGCTAAGCGCCGCGAGGGCGGTGTTGAAAGGAAATACGATCATCGCATCGGCCCCGGCTGCGGCGAACAGGCGCTGGCGCTGTTCAAGGCTGGTCAGCCGAAAGGGTGGGGTATCGGGTTTGAAATAGCGCACAGGGTGTGGATCAAAGGTTGCCACCAATGCAGGCACGCCTTTCGACTTCGCCATTGCAATGGCGCGGCCTACCACCGCCTGATGTCCGCCGTGAAAGCCGTCAAAATTGCCAAGCGCAACGATGCCCCCGCAATATTTGGGCGGCATTGCCGCGCTACCATCGAGCCGCTCCATAAGGCTTCGCTATAGGAAAGCGGTAGGCGTGACGCAATCATCACATTGCGCCACTTTCAATCACGAACCGGGGTTTCACAAACAAGGCCTGTGACGAGGACGATTCTATTCGAAGCACCCCCGCACTAGCCCACGGCGCGAATGCCAAACGCCGTCCCAATCAGGATTAGGCGTTTCGAGAAGTATCTTCGCGCGTTCGAGCATGATTGCCGATGGGTGATCGTCAGGCGCTATTGCAAGCGCGTCTGTAAATGCCTTGACGGCTTTCGCCCATTCCCGCTTTGCCAGATGCTTTCGCCCCACATCGTAAGTTGCAACAAGCGCCGTCTGGAGGGTGAGATCACCATCCTGCCTAGGCAAAATTTGATAAATTTTAGAGGGTGTTTGCCGCCCGCGCACCCGAATAAGGTCCAGTTCGCGAGTGAGGATGTTGCTGCTCAATCCAGCCGCTGTTTTTTCGCAGATGATGATATCGGTGTGATAATATTTGGTCGAGTTTTCGAGGCGCGCGGCGAGATTCACACTGTCACCGATTACGGTATAGTCCATCCGCTTTGGCGAACCGATGGTGCCCGCGATGACTTCGCCGCTGGCAATGCCAATGCCGAGGCGGATGTCTTCAAGCGCATCTTCGCGCCTGCGGGCGTTGATTCCGGCAATAAGGCTTTGCATCTGGATCGCGCTGGCAACGGCATTCGCCGCGTCGTGCGTGCCTGATATCGGGGCACCGTAAACAGCCATCAAAGCGTCGCCGATAAATTTATCGAGCATTCCGTCAAACGCAGCGACCGATTCGAACAGTTCAGTGAAAATTTCGTTGAGCATGTCGACGGCTTCACGCGGTGAAAGTTGTTCGGCCATCGCGGTAAAGTTACGGATGTCGGCAAACATGACACTCGCTTCGCACGCCGCGCCAAACAGCAAATCATTCTCATGGCCTAGCACTTGATCGACAACATTTTGCGTCATGAAGCGCCGCATCGCGCCTTCAAGCCTTTTGCCTTGTGTAATATCTTCGATCAGGATCAGCACGCCCTGGCGTTCGCCGTCATTGATCAGCGGCACAATCGAGACGTTAGCCGAAAGGGTTCCCCCCGTCAGCGTCGTCAGATCGATATCGAGGAATGTCTTTGATTCGCCACTGTCGCGCACTTCGTCAATTTCGACAATCGATTGTGGATTGTTTGAGGTTAAAAATGCGCGCAAATCGGTGGTCTGCGCGATTTCTGCACTGACCCCGAACATCGATGCTGCGGCATCGTTTACCTTGATGACTTGCCCTTCGCGGTCGAGCGTGATCACGCCCGCTGACATGGATCGCAATATGCCCTCATTATAATTGCGCGATTCAACGATTTGCGAAAACAGAGTGGCATTATCGATCGCGATTGCGGCTTGTGCGGCGAAGGCACCCATTTTGGAAATATCTTCGGAGGAAAACCGGGTCGCATTCTGTCGGTTGAGCGCCTGCATCACTCCAAGTTTGCGCCCGTCGCGCGCAAGTATTGGCATGCTCAGAACGCTACGGCTGCGGTAGCCAGTTTCGACATCCATCGCATGGATAAAGCGAGGATCATCATAGGCATCAGATGTATTGATGACCTCACCGTTCATCAGGGCATGGCCAGCCAGACCCTGATCTGCCGAGAAGCGAATCTGATGGCTGTTGACACCTTCGGCGACGACCGACCAGAGTTCGTTGCGTTTTCCATCATAGAGAAAAAGCGACGAGCGATCCGCATGGAGGAGCTTTGTGGTGACCCCGACAATCTTGCGCAGTAGTGATTCGAGTTGCATTTCGCTGGTGATTGCAAGGTTGACGTCGAGCAACTGCCGCAAATCGTCGTTCATTTGTTCGGCTTCGTAAATTGCTGCTGACCAACGCTCGGCAAGAACAATGATATGTGAAAATAGCAGGATCAAAATACCATAGCCGGTCAAATCATAACCGATTAGCTTGTCACTTGGCATGATCCCGTAGGCGACGACCGCGAGCATGGTAATCGACAGGAAAAATACCGCCATTCCCAAAAGGAAAATCATCGCGCCGTCGCGGTTGTTCCTGACAGCACGCACAAGAACCACAAAAATGTAGAGAAACACCAACTGCATCACGAACATCAGCCCGATATTAACCCGTGACGCGAGCAATGTTCCGCCAATCAGAAATCCGGCGCATTGGATGGCGGCTTGAACGGCAAATATGCTCAGCATGATCCTGTACGCACGTTCGGGGCTTTCGTTCGGAAAGAGCGCGTGGGCATAGGCTAGGAAAAAACCAAGCGACAGGGTCGTCGAGATATAATGCGCTGCCAGCATCTGACCGAAGCTGAAACCTGGAAATGCCATGAGAAAGATGTTGTCAAAGCCCTGAATGGCTGACGGCACCAGAAACAGAAAACTGCTGATCGCCAGATAAAGTGATGGCTTATCTGACCGGCGGAACAGAAATACGCCAAGGCCGAAGGTGCCGAGCAAAACCAATGTCGTATGGAATAGAAACTCCTGCCCCCATTGGAGTGCTGTCCAATATTGCATGGTAAGCGGAGGCCCTAGAACGGGGGGTGTTTCTAGGCCATTATCGCGGTGAAGAAAGGCAACAATATCAATGGCCAGCGTGATATCGCGCCCGTCCGCACTGAAAAACACCTCGTGCGAACGCGCCTCATAGGATGTGGTCGCGGCGTTCTGGCCTAGCGTACCGTGGCGCGACACTATCGCGCCGTTGATCGAAACCTGCGTAGCATTATAGCCCACCGGCACATAGAGGCGGTATCCGCCGGGATGTAATCCTTTGATCAAGAGCCGATATGATCCCAAGCCTTGAGCCGGAAACCCACCTTCGTTCTGTGCTCTGTCATCGCTCCACTTGCCGGGCACGCGAATGAAGGCCGGCTTTGAGGTGTTTGAGGCTTTGTTTCCAGCACCTGAGCGCCAAATGAAGGCCCAATTGCCTTTAAGTTCGACCGGGCGACTGAGTGCGTCCATATTCTTGAACGAGATTACGCCCTGCGTTACGTCGGGCGTGTCTCTAGCAACTAGATTGACATAAAAGGGTGCGGTGACAAGGCACAGAAACAGCAATATGATGATACCAAACCCGAGGCGGCGTGCCTGCGAGGCTGGTCTAACAAACGGATAAGATGTCAGACCAATGTTTGTCATTCTTTCCCTAATCGTCGTTGATAACTAACAAAATCATAGGCGGGGCGATTGGCCTCGGCTAAATGTGGAATGCGGCTGGTTTCCTGCCATATGCTATCTTCCAACATCGGGAATACTATATCTCCGGTAAAATTTTCGTGTATTTCAGTCATCTCGATCCGATCACTATGATCCAGAAATAAAGCGTATATTTCTGCGCCGCCGATGATCGACACACGCGGTGCATTTGCTAGTGCAAGCGCGCCCTTCACGGAGAGCGCTGTTTCGGCACCCTCCTCACGCCAATCGGCGTTGCATGTTAAAACTATGTGACGCCGTCCGGGTAATAGCCCTGGCAGGCTTTCGAACGTCTTGCGGCCCATGATCATCGGCGCGCCTTGCGTGAGTGTTTTGAAGTGGCGCAGATCCGCCGGGATATGCCATGGTAACTGGCCATTCGTCCCAATCACACCGTTTTGCGCGCGTGCAACGATCAATATAACCTCGGGATGATTCACACAGCCACCGGAGCTGAAATATGGGGATGTGCGCTATAGTGTTCGATGACGAAATCCTCATAATTATAGGTGTCGATTGACGCCGCATGGCGCTTGAGCGCCAGTGTTGGCAAAGCGTTTGGCACGCGTGTCAGTTGCAGCTGGGCTTGCTCCAAGTGGTTGGCGTAAAGATGGCAGTCGCCCCCTGTCCAGACGAAATCGCCAACCCCAAGCCCGCATTGATCGGCGAGCATGTGGGTGAGCAGCGCATAGGATGCGATGTTGAAAGGGACGCCGAGAAAGACATCGCACGATCGCTGATAAAGCTGGAGCGAAAGCTTGCCGTCGGCAACATAAGTTTGAAAGAGGCAGTGACACGGCGCGAGCGCCATCTTGTCAATTTCAGCAGGGTTCCATGCGCTTACAATCTGGCGGCGTGAGGCCGGATTGGTGTTGATCTGATTGATCAGCAGCGCAATTTGATCAACCGAAATACCGCTCTCGCCGCGCCAATCGCGCCACTGCTTGCCGTAAACCGGGCCAAGATCGCCGTTCGCATCGGCCCATTCATCCCAGATGCTCACCTTATTCTCTTTGAGCCAGGCGGTGTTGGTGTCGCCGCGCAGGAACCATAGCAGTTCAACGATGATCGAGCGCAAATGCAGTTTTTTGGTGGTGACGAGTGGAAAGCCCTTTGACAGATCAAAGCGCATCTGATGGCCAAAGACCGATAGCGTCCCAACGCCGGTACGGTCAGCTTGCTCGAAGCCTTCGTCGAGGATTCGTTGCATCAGATCAAGATAGGCGCGCATTCAGTTTCCTTATGCGCACCTATCGGTTTTGGCTAGAGTGCAGCCTTCAATGCGTCAATCAGATCGGTTCTCTCCCATGGGAAGAAATCGCCCTCTGGCTTGCGCCCGAAATGGCCGTAAGCAGAAGTTTTACGATAGATTGGTTTGTTAAGGCCAAGGTGCGTGCGAATGCTGCGCGGGGTGAGCCCGCCAAGTGCTGCGATGCTCATGATTGCGGCTTCGATTTTATCATCGCCGACAGTGCCGGTTTCATGCGTATCGACATAAAGCGAAAGCGGCTTTGATACACCAATCGCGTAAGCAAGCTGGATCGTACAGCGCGTGGCAAGGCCCGCCGCGACAATATTCTTTGCCAGATAGCGCGTGATGTAAGCGGCTGAGCGGTCAACCTTGGTTGGATCTTTGCCACTGAATGCGCCGCCGCCAT
>JBBTEI010000050.1:0-5615 GCA_038042405.1 Pseudomonadota bacterium | reverse complement strand
GGTAGGTTTTGGAAATCGCCACTCGACATTTAAATCTGATCTAATACCAACAATAAAAACGCGCTCGCGGATTTGTGGAACGCCATAATTTGCTGCATTCAAAAGCCTATATTTGACCGCATATTTGACGCCCGAGTAGGTGTCCCAATCAATATCAGACAGCCGGTTGTAGTGATCTGACCAAGGCTCGTCAGCCCGCGCTGTGATCTCGGGATAGGTCAGGCGCAGGGTGATATATGAAAAATAGCTTGCGAAGGACGGCCGCAGCAAGCCCTTCACATTCTCGAAAATGAACGCTTTGGGGTGATAGTGGCTAACGGCCTTGGCGGCATATGGAAACATATCACGGGTATCGTCATAAGCCATGTGCTTGCCAGCCATGGAAAAAGGCTGACATGGTGGGCCGCCAGCGACAAGGTCAATGTCTTTTAGCTGTGAAAAATCAAAGTCCTTAACATCACCGCAAAATACGGAGTTTGGATCGAAGTTTTCGCGCAAGGAATTGCAGGCGTGTTTGTTAAATTCGACAAATTGAGCGTGTTGGAAACCAGCGAGTTCCAAGCCCTTAGCAAGCCCTCCGGCACCCGAGAAGAGTTCAAGACTTCGCATGATCATTTCAGCATTTTTTCAAAATGCGACGCGATGTTTTTGCGAATGGTTGCATCAGATTTTGGGATGCCTTTGCACTTGTCCGCAAAGCCCCGTCCCGGATGAATCACGTCCCAATCAGACTTGGCCTGCTCAAAGCGCCCAGCACCGGGGGTATGGTTTCCGAAGCCGTCAACTGACGTGTTCCAAAGTGGCCGGAATAGTTTGATGAGTGCGGCTTCAACCGTGCTAATCATATCAGATCCCGTTTCCTCAAAAATCACAAACCGACAAGCGAAGCTCTCTATCTCTAGGCCAGCACCAATCTCTATGTTCCTTATATGTTCGATTATTCGGGAATTCAACTCATTCGATTGCCTCAGTGCACTATCTGACACTCGCCCTTGCCGCCAACCTTTGGGAACAGCTTTACCAACATATATTGGCACATCATATGCGAGTCGGTTGACCTCCGCTAATGGGGCATAAAGTGGATTCGAGCCGGTGTAATATAGGGCATAGACACCAGAACCAAGGAAGCGCTCAGGGAGCGGCAGGTCGTGAACAGGTGTGCCGTTAAAGAATCTGATGGCGTCTTTGACCAACTCCGCAAAAGCGTAATTTCTGTAGATATGCTCACTGCGATCAAATGGTCGTTTCGGCATCTATATTTTCCAATCCGTCTGCGAAATTGCGCTGTGTTTTACATTTATAGCATGGTGGATAGACATAGGCATTAGCCCTAACGCCTCAGCTCGGTTGAATGTATCAAGACTGTTATCGTGCAATCGTGCGGTGTACAGGCCGTAAGCCATCATTTCGGCAAGCTGTTTTGCGCTGTTAATACTGATCGGGGTTTGGCTGGCAAAATCCTTGAGCAGCATTTCAAGGCGGCCAAACTGGTCGGGCCGCGCGGGCAATGTCGGGATCAGATCGGCGATGCTTACGAAACCCGTCACCTCGCCCTTGCGGATAAACTCAAAATCCGTGCCGTTGGTATAGATTAAATTGGGCAGGCCTTTGCTATAACGCGCCTTTTGCTCCTTTGAATAATCACCCGTTTTGAATTTGGTGATTTCCTTGGTCAAGTCTTTGGCTTCGCACCAGCCGATGGAAACGCCATTGGCATCGTTGAACACAAAATCGGGTGCGCCAACATCGGTCAGCCGTTTTGGTTCATTGATTACAGTCAGTTTGTCATCAACAGATTTGAACAGGCGTTCAAGCGCGGGGCGATAACTATGCTCGGTTGCCTGTCCACTGGCGGAAAGCGCACGAATTTCGTTGAGATAACTCTGAATATCCATGCGCGCACTACTGCCCTGTCACACGGGCATCGGTCAACGGCCAAAGGCGCGGATGCAGGGTTCGGCATTGACCTGTTGGGCGGGGGCCTGTTGGGCTTTGGCCTCATCGGCATCGGCCTTCCGTTTATTATGCGCGCTGATCCGTTCGAGTCTGGCCAAAATCTCGCGGCGCACCTCTTCGGCGTCTTCAACAAAGGGCCGGGCATCGCGTTCGGCGCGGATTTTGACCACGCGTTCAAGGTGTAGCTTGAGCAGCGCCAAACCCATTTGGTTTGAAATCACCTTGATGCGGACAATTTCACCGCTCTTGGCAACAACCTCCTGAATATGACCGTTGCGCGCGCGATCAAGCATTTCGGATTCGAGCATGGCATAGCCTGCATCAAGCGCTTGATCCCACATTTCGCGGAATTTGGCGCTGGTCGCGCGGTGTTTATACAGCCCGGAGATCGACATGCCGGTTTTTTTGAGCGCTTCGCGCACGCAGCAGGTTTCATATAATTCTTCGATGAAAATCGCGCGAAGTGTATCATTCCAGCGGTTTTGCTTGGGTCTGCGGCGCGATGGGCGCGCTGCTGATGCCGCTGTTGCGGCGGCTTGTGGCGCGGTTGCAGGCGCAGATGATCGACGCGCGCCAAGGCGCGCTCTTTTAGATTTGGTCATGGGGAGAGTCCTTTTGCAGGCCCGATAAAGGCGCAGGCATGATGTACAGCGCAGATCAAGAACACCGCTATCGGCGACTCGCAATTCTTCACTGTTCACCATATGTACCATAACAGCGTCACGCTGTCAAGCGGAATTTCACCGGTCTGGAACATTGCTTGATGCAGTTTTAATGAGGGCGTCCACTCCGCCAAACTGGTGCCCGGAAGAGGACTCGAACCTCCACGCCCTTGCGAGCGCCAGCACCTGAAGCTGGTGCGTCTACCAATTCCGCCATCCGGGCAAAATCCCAATCGCTTGGGGGTATAAACGTGGGTGCCGCTTAGCGGGAGCGGTTGGCGCTTGTCAATCTTGCGCTGTGGGGGCATTGGCGCTTTTTGAGGGGCTTGGATCGTCAATCTTGGGTCAAAATGATGATGAATGATAAATTGATAACCGTTTTCGGCGGCGATGGTTTTGTTGGCCGTTATGTTGTGCAGGCCTTGCTCAAAAGCGGCGCGCGCGTTCGCATCGTATCACGCAATCCAAAGCGCGGCTGGTTTTTGAAAGCCCAGGCCAATCTTGGCCAGATTGCCTATGTCGCGGCAGATGTGATGCAGCCCGAAACGATCGCCCGCGCGCTCAACGGCGCTGATATTGCCATCAATCTCGTCGGCAGCTTCGCCAACATGGATATGATCCAGAATCGCGGTGCACAAAATGTCGCCGCCGCCGCCGCCGCAAAGGCCGGGGTTGGCCAATTGGTTCACATGTCGGCGATCGGTGCCGATAGCGCTTCACCCTCGGCTTACGGCAAATCAAAAGGTGATGGCGAAGCGGCGGTGCGCGCGGCCTTCCCTGCCGCCACAATAATCCGCCCCTCGATCATCTTCGGGCGCGAGGATCAGTTTATCAATCGCTTTGCCGGCCTGATCCGGCTGCTCCCCATCGTTCCGGTGTTTTCGGCAGAAACACGGTTCCAGCCTGTGTTCGTCGGCGATGTCGCGCACGCGGTGATGGCCGCACTCGCCAATCCAGAGGCGGCGGGAAAAACCTTCGAACTCGGCGGGCCGCAGACATTTTCGATGCTCGAACTCAATAAATGGATCGCGCAGGCCTGTGGCCGGGAGAAATATTATTTTCCCGTCAGCAGCATTATCGGCGCTGGCATGGCAAAGCTTACCGGCTGGCTCCCCGGTGCCCCGATGACTTGGGACCAGTGGTTGATGCTGCAGTCGGATAATGTTGTGAGCGAGGGTGCGTCGGGCCTTTCGGCACTCGGGATCGTGCCGACGCCGCTTGAGGCCATCGCGCCCGGCTGGCTGGTGCAATACCGTAAGCATGGCCGTTTCGGGGCGGCTACGTGAGCGAATATTTGACGGCGATAATCCTGGGTATTGTTGAAGGGTTGACCGAATTTCTGCCGGTATCCTCAACCGGGCATTTGATCCTTGCAACCGAACTGCTTGGCTATGATGCCCAGAAATGGGCGGTGTTCAACATTGCGATCCAGCCGGGCGCGATCCTGGCCATCGTCGTAATTTACTGGCGCACCTTCATGGATGTCCTGCGTGGGCTATTCAGCCTTGAAGCAGGCGCGATTGCCTTTGTCCGCAATCTTCTGGTCGCCTTTTTTCCCGCAGTCATCCTTGGGCTTAGCTTTGGCGATCTGATCGAGCTGATGCTCGAAAATGCCGTAATCGTCGCGTGGAGCCTGATTATCGGCGGCGTCGCGATCCTAATCGTTGAGAAAGTCGCAAAGCCAAAGGAATCGGGCGGCGTCGCTGCCGTCTCACTCAAAACCTCGGCGATCATCGGACTGATCCAATGTCTCGCGATGATCCCCGGCGTCAGCCGCTCGGGCGCAACGATCCTTGGCGCAATGGCGATGGGGGTTGACCGCAAAACGGCTGCCGAATTCAGCTTCTTTCTCGCACTGCCAACGCTCACCGGCGCGACAATTCTCCAACTGTTCAAACACCGCAGCGAAATCACAGTCGATAGTTTGAGCCTGATCGCGGTCGGCTTTGCCGTGTCGTTCATCGTCGCGCTCATCGTCATCAAGCTTTTTTTGAGCGTGGTTACGCGATTCGGATTTGGCCCCTTCGCATGGTACCGAATCGCGGCGGGCGGCGCGGCGTTGATCTGGCTCGGGCAAGTTTAAGGCCGTTTCGGCCATAAATACAGGCGATTTTACAAATTCAAGTCGCGCAGCGTCTAAATAGCACTGATATAGGTCAGTATTAATTACCTATATCCCGTTTAACGCGTGACTTTTACAGACGAACGGCCTATCGCTCCAGCTTGGAAAGAGGGGAGCCCGTATGGCTGACACGCTTATGCTCAAATTTGTAGAGAGCGCTCAGGCTTATCCTGAAAAGCGCGCCGCGCCCTTACGCGCGGAAGATTTTCGTGAAATTGCCAACCGTTACCCTGCAGAAGATGCGCGTGATCAGTCCGCGCGCTGCTCGCAGTGCGGCGTGCCTTATTGTTCGGTGCATTGCCCCTTACAAAACCATATCCCCGATTGGCTCAAGCTAACTGCCGAGGGGCGGCTGCGCGAGGCGTTTGAACTTTCGAACAGCACCTCAACCATGCCCGAAATTTGCGGCCGCATTTGCCCGCAAGACCGGCTGTGTGAAGGCAATTGCGTGATTGAGCTTGCAGGCCACGGTGCCGTCACCATCGGCGCGGTTGAAAAATATATCACTGACACTGCGTGGGACAATGGCTGGGTTGAACCGCTGATGCCGCAGCCTGATCGCGGCCAATCGGTCGGAATTATCGGTGCTGGCCCCGCAGGCTTGGCAACGGCTGAATATCTCCGTGTGCTCGGCTACTCCGTCCACGTTTATGATCGTTATGACCGTGCGGGCGGACTGCTGACCTACGGCATTCCGGGCTTCAAGCTTGAAAAGCCGGTTGTAATGCGCCGCGTCGAACGGCTGCGCGAAGGCGGGATTATGTTCCACGAAAATTTTGAAGTGGGCCGCGATGCCTCGCTTGATGAGCTCCGCCAAAAACATGACGCGATCCTGATTGCGACGGGGGTTTATAAGCCGCGCGCGATCAAAGCCG
>JBBTEI010000049.1:0-5779 GCA_038042405.1 Pseudomonadota bacterium | reverse complement strand
GCCAAACAGATTTACCCTCAACCCAACCCATCAAATGCCGGGACTAAACAGCTAAACCTCCCTTAACCTCGGCATCAATTCCACAAAATTGCACGGCCTGAACCGGCTATCCAACTGGTGCACCAATATTCCGTCCCAGCCATCTTTGACGGCTCCGGTTGAGCCGGGGAGGGCGAAGATGTAGGTTCCGCGTGCAACGACGGCGCAGGCTCGGCTTTGGATGGTTGAGGTGCCGATGGTCTGGTAGCTTTGCCAGCGGAATAATTCGCCAAAGCCGGGGATGTCTTTGCCGCCGAGACTTTGCAGCGCCTCGGGCGTTACGTCCCGCCCGGTGACGCCGGTGCCGCCGGTGGTGATGACGCAGTCGATGCTTTCATCGTCACACCAGCGGTGGAGCAGCGCGACAATATCCTGTGTATCATCGCGGAGTAGAACGCGCTCGGCGAGGATATGGCCTGCGCCCGCGATCCGCGAGACGAGTGTGTCACCCGATGCATCTTCAGCAAGCGTTCGACTGTCTGATACGGTGAGTACCGCGATACGGACGGGGATGAAGGGGCGGGTGGGGTCTATGGGCATAACCTACCCATAACCGGAAACGGCTTATTTTGCACTCTCGTTTCGGAGGCGGTTAATCCGCGCTTTGCGTGCCGCCGCTGGCGTTAAGGCGTACCGCCGTTGCACCGGGAAGGCCGGGGAAGCGGGGCCACATGCCTTGGCTGAGCGCGGCGAGGCTCTTGGCCTGATCGCCCGCCTGAAGCTGATACATCCAGTAGTTGCGCATCACGATGGTGACGTAGCTGCGCGTTTCCCAATAGGGGATTGATTCGATGTAGAGCAAAGGGTCTGCATTATCGCGCGTCCGCTGGTTCCACTGGCCAACGGGTTGTGGCCCGGCATTGTAAGCCGCAATTACTTTGGGGAGGAGGCCGCCCGTCTCGCTCATATCGCGGACGGTTTCGATGAAGCTTTGGCCGTATTCGAGATTGACCGAGGGAATGTTAAGCGCGCCAACACTAGCCTCACCCTTGCGCCGCGCGATCATTGCGGCGGTTCCAGGGAGCACCTGCATCAGGCCGCGTGCACCGGCGTGGCTTGTGACATTGGTGCGGAACTGCGATTCTTGGAGGGCGTGCGCGAAAACAAGCGCTTTATCGACGCGCCAACCGCCGACGGGCTGCCAACCTTTGGGGTTTGGGTAGCGCGCAGTGACAGCGGCAGTTGCGCCTGACGGCCCGTTGTGCGCGAGCCAAAGCTGGGTTGCAGGCAAATCCATCCGGCCCGCAATGGTCGCCAGCGCGCCATGATCGCGTGCATCGCCAATGCGCGCCTGATGGCGGATCAGATCATCCGCCAAACCAAGTTCACCAATTTCGGCGAGCGCAAGGGCTGCACGAACATTGGGGCGCTTTTCAACGCTACCAAGTATGGATTGATCAATTGGTTTGGCTTTCAGACCAAGTCGTTGAAGTGCAAGCAGACCATAGAATGTCTCGGCCTGACGTGCTGCCAAACGGAGACGCGAATCAATCTTTTCCGGTTTTCCGCTCGCCATATCGGCGCGCGCTGCCCAGAAATGCCCGGCTGCGACCATTTCACTATCGCTTGAGCGACGCGCAGCGGCTGCGAACTTTTCGGAAGCGGCCAAATAGTCGCGTTGACGCCAAGCGGCGAGGCCGCCAACCCAATCGGCTTGCGCAGCCCAATCGCCCGAACCTGCGCTTGCTTTTGCAGCAAGATTACGTGCAGCGCTATCATCGCCGGTCAGATAATAGCTCCAGGCCACTCGGTGCTGCCACTCGGTAAGGGTTTCGGAATCGAGCCCATCAGCAGCCTTTTCTACCACGGCCTCAGCTTCATTCGGCTGATCGTTTTTAAGTAGCGGCATAACGGCCGCAGCCATGGCGGTACCGCTTGCTTCTGAACCAGCGACCTTGCTGCGGCGTGGCGCGCTCCCAAGCCAATTCAGATTTTGCATCGTCGGCAGGGCCGGAAGGATTTCAACGCCGCGCGTCTTGGCAAGGCGGACAAGTGCGACAGCTTGAGGCAATTCGCGTGCTTTTTCGGCCAGCGCGGCAAGCGTTTCACCATCAACCTTGGGCGAGCCCTTGGCGAGATAAAGCTCAGCCCGTGCAACATTATGGAGCGGGCCTTCAGGCATTGCGGCGAGTTTGGCAGACGCTGCATCCCACTGGCCTGATTTGATCAGTGCAAAAATATCACGGTAAAGCGCGCGCGCATTGGGGCCAAGCTGATCGGCATAGCCGCGCTGTGCCGCTGAGGGCGTAGCGTTTGCGGATGGTGCAATAGCGGCGATCAACAGGGCTGATGACAGAAGAAAAATTTTACCGTTCAAAACTTACATCCCTTTGATCAGCACTTGCATATCGGCCCAAACCCTTGCCTTTTGCGCGGGGCTCTCAAGCAGAAATCGCGGTGCAAAACTCGCCACTGTCGGAATAGTGACGGTCCCGTGGTTAAAATCGTGTAAATTTCCACGTGATGCAACGTCATCCACCCCCAACAGCGCACGGCTCACCGTGCTACCAAGCAACCAGAGCCGTTTTGGGACACAAAGCGCGATGTGATGGCGGGCAATTTCAGCCAAACGGGGCAATACTGCATCGGATAAACGACCGGTCACGGGGCGTCCAGGCGACAAGGCGGCGAGGTAAACACTGTTTCTGGTCTCGCCAATAGCTTTGAGCATATTATCAAACAGCGTAGCGCACTCACCTGAAACAAGCGCGCCCGATTGATGATCGTTCGCATCGGGCATGTCGATCATGATCATGAGTGGCGCACCCACCAAGCCAGACGCTGCAATCCGGCGCGCAGCCGGCCCAGCTTCGGGAATGTCCGGTTCGCTCTTCAACCACGCGGTAAGCTCTGGCAAATTCGCGGGTAGGGGGGGCAACATACGGGCTGGGAGTGATTCTGGGCGCGACGTCGTTTGGGCGGCTGGTTTGGCGCGTTCGAGCCACGGCACTGGTGTCTCATCGACAAAAACATCAACGCCAGCATCCTGCCACCAGCCAATTAGGCTGGCCGTTGCGGGGATTGAGGTTGCGATGTTTTGCATAGTAATTGATAAAGGCGTGAAATCGGGCTTGGTCAACATAGGGGCATTGGCTATCTGCCAAGACGTTGTCGAACTAGGATAATATGAGGCGCTGCAACATATGCACGCGGGTTGGAGGCAAAAATGAGTGAACGGGAGTCGATGGAATATGACGTAGTGATCGTGGGAGGCGGCCCCGCTGGGCTGGCCAGTGCGATCCGCTTGAAACAGATTAATCCCGATACTTCGGTTTGCATCCTCGAAAAAGGCTCTGAAGTCGGTGCGCATATCCTTTCGGGTGCAGTGGTTGATCCCAAAGCACTTGATGAACTACTCCCCGATTGGCGCGCGCAGGGGTGTGCAATGGCAGAGACGCCCGTCACTGATAATTTGCATTGGGTTCTGACAGCAAAAAGCAAAATCTCACTTCCACATATCATGATGCCGCCATTTATGAGCAACAACGGCTGCTATACCGGCTCGCTTGGTAACTTGTGCCGCTGGCTCGCCGAACAGGCCGAAGGGCTTGGCGTTGAGATTTTTCCCGGTTTTGCCGCCGCTGAAATATTGTTTGATGAAAACGGTGCGGTCAAGGGCGTAGCGACGGGCGATATGGGCGTCGCGCAGGATGGCAGCCACAAAGGCGATTATCAGCCGGGGATGGAGCTTCACGGCAAATATACGCTGTTTGCCGAGGGTGCGCGTGGGCATCTCACCAAGCAATTGAAGGCGCGCTATAATCTGGAGGCCGATTGCCAGCCACAGGTTTATGGCCTCGGCATGAAGGAATTGTGGGATATTGATCCTGAAAATCATGTTCTTGGCCGGGTGATTCACACGCAAGGTTGGCCGCTTGGTGACGATTGGGGCGGCGGTTTCCTCTATCATCAGGCGAACGGTCAGGTCGCACTCGGGTTTGTCGTGGCGCTTGATTATAAAAATCCGCATCTTTATCCGTTTGAGGAGTTTCAGCGCTGGAAACAGCATCCCGAAATCCGCAGTATTCTTGAAGGCGGCAAGCGCGTTTCCTATGGCGCGCGCGCGATCAATGAGGGCGGCTGGCAATCAGTGCCAAAGCTCGCGTTCCCCGGCGGCGCACTGGTTGGCTGTTCAGCAGGCTTTGTGAACGTGCCGCGTATCAAAGGCAGCCACACCGCGATGAAATCAGGAATGCTTGCGGCGGAGTCAATTTCTGCCGCGTTAGCCGCCAATCGTGCAGGTGATGAGCTTGCCGATTATCAGCCAGCGGTTAATCAAAGCTGGATCGCCAAGGAATTGAAGCTGGTGCAAAATGCCGAACCAGCCGTGGCCAAATTCGGTGGCACTGCCGGAACGATCATCGGCGGGATAGACATGTGGATGCGTACGCTCAAAATGGGCTTGCCAATCGCGATGAAGCATCATGCCGACCACACAACGCTTGGCCGCAAGGATTTGTACCAGCCGATCAGCTATCCAAAGCCTGACGGTGTTTTCAGTTTTGACCGGCTGTCCTCAGTGTTTCTGTCCAACACCAACCACGCCGAGGATCAGCCCTGTCACCTCACCCTAAAAGATGACACGATCCCGATTACGGTCAACCTTGAGCTGTATGACTCGCCTGAAACGCGCTACTGTCCGGCAGGGGTCTATGAAATTGTCGGCAGAGAGCTTGGCACGCCAAAGCTTCAAATCAACTCGCAAAACTGCGTTCACTGCAAGACGTGCGACATCAAAGACCCGACGCAAAATATCAACTGGATAACGCCGGAGGGTGGCGGTGGGCCGAATTATCCCAATATGTAGTGGCATCGTCGCGGCCGCGCTACTCACCTCGACAGGTGTGGCGGCGCGGACGGCTGGCCTATCGCCGCTAAAAAGCTACGTATCGGGGCGGATGGCGGACATCGACGGGGAGAGTGCCATCGCAGCGATGGCCTATTCAAAGGCTCTTGTTGCTTTGCCGAGCGATAGCGAACTTGCGTTACGTGCCTATCGCAAAGCGATTGAGGCCGGCGACCGCGGCATCGCACTGAACGCAGCGCGGGTGCTCGATGTTCAGAATGCGTTACCAGCCGATGCCATCCTCTTGCTGTTCACAGAGCGACTTGCACAGCGCGATTGGACTGGTGGGCTAGGCTTGCTTGATCGGCTCGATCCCAAGGTCGGGCTTGGTTTTCTGGTCCCTGTGTTGCGCGCATGGACGCAGTATGGTGCGGGAAGCAGTGATCCGCTGGCGACGCTTGCGGTTCCTGAAAAGGACAGCCTCATACTTTCCTATGCGCGCGAGCACCGTGCGTTGATGCTGATTGCGACGGGGCGTTATGCCGAAGGCCAAACCGCAGTCGCAGCGCTTGCGAGTTCCGATGCGCGCGGCATAGCGCTACGCCTTGCCGCCGCTTCGCAGCTTGCGAGCAAAGGTCAAAAGACCGCTGCGCTTGAACTCCTCATCAGTGACGATAGTGCGATCCGGGTGGCGCGCGGGCTGATTGAAGCGGGCAAGCCATTGGGCGGTGGCGTTGACCAAGCCGGTGAGGGTGTTGCGACTTTGCTTTCGGGTGTTGCCAGCGATTTAATGCGCGATCGGGCCACTCCTGCGGCTTTAACTCTTGCACGTCTAGCGAGTTTTGCTGCACCCGGCGATGACATGGCCCGGTTGATTTTGGCGCAGGCACTGCTTGCAAATGGAAAAATTGATGGTGCGCTGATTGCGCTCAGACAGATTAAACCGACAAGCAT
>JBBTEI010000048.1:0-10459 GCA_038042405.1 Pseudomonadota bacterium | reverse complement strand
GAGAAAGCCCTTCCTTTCACCCATGATGTAAGGATGGGTTTGAACCAGACAAGGGTAATAGCTATTTCGGATCGGTTGCCTTTGCTGCGTCACCTGCGAAAATGTTACCGAAAAAGCTGCTTTGATACCATTTGGGAGCAGCATCAGCATTGGCAATTTCTGCCGCGATTAGCGTGTTGATCTTCGCGAATTTGGCGGCGGCATTCCAGTTGAAGGGCAGGCTCGGCTGATCACTGACCTTATGATAATGGTTTTTGAGGAAATCGGCGAAAATCTTGTCACCACCATTTTTGAAACCGGTGATCAGAAATACCGATGGCACGCCTTGTTTGACGAAACTGTAATGATCCGAACGGGTAAACAGCCCTTCGGATGGCAGCGGATCGGGCGAAAGCGACAGCCCCATTTTTTGCGCAGCGCGCGCTACGGCTGGGCCCATTGTTGAATGTTCTGCGCCAAACGCAATAACATCCTGAAAATCATAAAGCAGGATTGGCATATCAAGATTGACCACGCTCACCACCTTTCCGCCTGAAACAGCCGGATGGCGTGCGAGATAGTCTGAGCCAAGCAGCCCGCGTTCTTCGGCGGTGACGGCGGCAAACAGGATCGAACGACGCGGGCGGTTTGGCGATGCAGCAAGCGCGCGGGCGGCTTCAAGCATTGCGGCGATTCCTGAGGCATTATCCATTGCCCCATTGGAAATTTTGTCACCCGCTTTAGCAGGATCTACCCCAACATGATCGAGATGACCCATCAGCAGAACATATTCACCCGCCAGCTTCGGATCGGAGCCCGGCAACATGCCGATCACATTGGGACTGATGGTGCGTGACATGGTGGTCACGCGGTCAAGCCTGATTGCGGGTTTGAGCGCAAACCCTTTGGGGCGTCCGTTGGCCTTGTCTGCTGCTGTAAGCACCGCCTCAAGCGATGTCGGCGCACCTGCGAAAAGCGCCGCCGCCGCCGTGTCATGAAGGGTAACGCCAAACCGGATTGATGGTGTTTCGGTAAAACCGCTGCCATCGCTTTGCGCCCAGTTGAGCGTTGGGTGGATCGGCCCCTCAATCTCGCGTGTCCAAGGCCGTGTCCGTTCGCGCTCCAATGTGCGGATGGTGATCACGCCGATTGCCCCGCGCGCCTCGGCCATCTTGGCTTTGCTGCGGCCATAGTGCGCGCCGACGTCGCTCCGCATGCCTTTAGGAAAGCCGGTTAGGACAGCAACGACCTTGCCCTTCACATTGAGGCCCGCATAGTCATTCTGACCAGCTTTCGGATCATCAATGCCATAGCCGACAAAAACAACCTGGGCTTGCTGGCTATCAGTGCCGTCGTTACGCGCGGGGCCGAACAGCACTTCTTTGCGATTGGCAAAGCTTTGCCCGGCAATAGTGAAACCAGATTTTGCTTCATCAAGCAAAGCGCCCGCGAATGGCACTTTTTGAAACCAGCCTTCCTTATTGGCCGGGCTAAGCCCCAGTGCAAGGAACCGGCTTGCCACATAATTTGCCGCGATTTCATGGCCGCGTGTCCCGGTTTCACGCCCTTCGAGGGCGTCATCTGCCAGAAATTCGATGTGCGCGCGCATCGCTTCGGGTGTGATCGCTGCCTCAGGCGCGTTGGCAGCAGCGAGTATAAGCGGTGTAGAAACGCAAAGTGTTGCGAGAAGGCGAAAGCGCATGATGACCCCGGCAATTAAGTTTATCCGAACTGACTTGCCGATTGCGTCGCTATCGTCAATGGATGTTTGCAAAACAGGCTGAGGATAAATCGCGATGAAGCAATGGGTTACCGTAACAGCCGGGCTGATAGTAGCGCTTGTTGTTGGCGCTGCGGTTTGGGAGCCACTGGCTGCGACATCGGCCACGCCTCCGCCTGAACGCAAATATGATGCCCGGATCGTCCGCGATGAATTTGGTGTACCGCATATTTTTGGCAAAACCGATGCTGATGCCTCCTACGGGCTGGCCTATGCCCACGCCGAGGATGATTTCGAAACGATTCAACACGTTGTCGCGATGACGCGGGCGCGAACCGGCGCGATACTCGGGAGCGACGGGGCGAAGGTTGATTATGTCGAACATCTCCTCGGCGCGCGTGAAACAACAAAGCGGCACTATGCCGAGATACCTGCTGATGTCCGCGCCCTGCTTGATGCCTATGCCTCGGGCATAAACCTTTTTGCTGCGCGAAACCCAAGCGAAGTAAAGCTTTCGAAGCTATTTCCGATCAACGGAGAGGATATCGCGACCGGATTCGCCCTGCGCGCGCCGTTCTTCTTCGGGCTTGACGGCGTGATTGGCAAATTGGTGCAGGATGAAATGCCGCCTGTTGATGGTGCTAGGCCACCACTGACACCGGTTGGCAGAGATCCTGCGCGGAACGGATCGAATGCGTTTGCGGTCGCACCGAAACGCATGGCGGACGGCAAGACTTGGCTCATTTCCAACGCCCACCAGCCCTATGAAGGCCAGGTGGCCTGGTACGAAGCGACGATGCATTCGGGTGAGGGGCTTGATATGGCAGGGGCGCTATTTCCCGGCATGCCTTTCATTGCGCTTGGCCATAACCGCAATCTGGGGTGGACGAACACCGTCAACGGGCCGGATCTGATCGATGTTTATAAGCTCGTGCTCAATGATGCGGGCACCCAGTACCGCCATGATGGCAAGTGGCTGCCGCTGGAAAGCAAGCGTGTCTGGTTAGGCGTGAAATTCGGGCCGTTTACGCTGCCGGTTCCCCGGATGGTTTACCGTTCGCTCCACGGGCCGGTGATCATAAACAAGAACGGCGCTTTTGCGATCCGCTACGCAACCATCGACCAACTCAAAAATATTGAACAATATTACCGGATCGGCAAAGCGCAAAATTGGGAGGAATGGCGCAAGGCAATGTCAATTGGTGGCATCGCTTCAACCAATTTTATCTATGCTGATAAAACCGGGCGGATTGCCTATATTTACAATGCGCTTTTTCCGCAGCGCAAGGCGGGCTATGATTATGAGAAAGTTCTGCCCGGTGATACGTCGGCCGCGATGTGGCAAAATTCGGTTGCCTTTGCGCAAATGCCGCAGATATTAAACCCTGCTAGCGGCTTTGTCTTCAACGCGAACAACACGCCCTTTGTTGCGGCAGGGCCGGGGTCGGAGCTTAACCCGGCGGATTTCTCGCCTCTGCTAGGGATTGAACGGCGGACGACCAATCGCATGGTACGCGCCAACGAACTTTTGTCGGCGGATGCGTCGATTACGCCTGCTGAACTGCTCGCGATCAAATTTGATACGGCCTATAGCCGCAACAGCTTCGCCGGGGCTTGGATGGCAAAAGTCATGGCGCTTGATCTTGGCAAGGAACCGGATTTGCTTGCCGCGCAAAAACTGCTTGGGACTTGGGATTGGAACAGCGACTGCAACGCCAAGGCCGATGCACTCGGCGAATCGATGATGCACTTGGCGAATAGCGATGCCTATCACGGACGCCCGCTTGGCGACGCCAAGGTAAAGCTGCGTGAAGCGGTTGACCGTTTGATGAAGGGATTTGGCCGGATTGATCCGCCGCTGGGCGATGTCCAGCGGATGATCCATGGCACCGTGAACCTGCCTGCCAATGGCGGCACAGATACACTGCGCGCGGCAACGACATGGGAGCCGCAGCCTGATGGCCGGATGCGCGTCAAGCACGGTGATAGTTTCGTCATGCTGATCAATTGGGACAAAGCGGGCAAAGTGCTTAGCCAGTCGATACAGCCTTACGGTGCGGCGACGACACGGCCCAATTCGCCCCATTATACGGATCAGATGAAGCTGTTTATCGCGCATAAGTTCAAGCCAGTGCATTTCGAACGTGCTGATTTGATCGCCAATGCCAAGCGGGCGTACCGCCCTTAGCACTTGGTCGAAGTTTGATTACGGTTCGTCGAAGGCTAATGACTGTGCATAGCCTCACACAGATTTGCGCTTATAACGCTCCAAAAATTCGCCTGACAGGATGAGATATATGAAAAAATCGATCGCACTGCTTCCACTGATTGCACTTATGGTCTCACCGGCACTTGCAGCGCCTGCCAACCCTGCGCCTGTCTCGGCGCTCGTCGAAGCAGTGAAGATTCCCTATGAACAATTCACGCTGCCGAATGGCTTGCGCGTTGTTGTCCATACCGATCGGAAAGCGCCTGTTGTCGCGGTATCGGTTTGGTATCATGTTGGTTCAAAGGATGAACCACAGGGCAAAACCGGCTTTGCCCACTTGTTTGAACATTTGATGTTCAACGGTTCGGAAAATTCACCCGGGGATTTCTTTGAGCCACTCCAGCAGGTTGGCGCTACCGATTTTAATGGTACGACATGGTTTGATCGCACCAACTACTTCCAAACGGTGCCAACTGCAGCGCTTGACCGTGCACTTTTCCTTGAAAGCGACCGGATGGGTTATCTGCTCGGCGCGGTAACGCAGGAAAAGCTCGATAATCAGATTGGCGTTGTCCAGAATGAAAAGCGGCAGGGCGATACCCAGCCTTACGGCCTTACCGAATATGTCATTCAGGAAACACTGTTTCCGAAGGGCCATCCTTATCACCATTCAACCATCGGTTCGATGGCGGATCTGAGTGCGGCAAGCCTTGAGGATGTAAAAAACTGGTTCCGTGCCAAATATGGCCCAGACAATGCGGTGCTCGTGCTTGCGGGCGATATCGATGTTGCGACTGCCAAACAAAAGGTCACTAACTGGTTCGGCGGCATTCCGCGTGGGCCAGCCATCACGCGCGTGAATGCTGACGTGCCAACGCTTGCAGCACCAGTCAGCAAGGTGATGAAAGACCGGGTGGCTACCACGCGGATCATGCGGATGTGGGCGATTCCGGGCCTGAATGATAAGGATGCCAGCGCACTTCAGGTTGGTGCAACCGTGCTCGGTGGGCTATCAAGCAGCCGCCTTGACAATGCGCTTGTCCGCAAGGAACAGATTGCGGTTTCGGTGGCAGCTTCGGCAGACTTGTTTGAACAAATTGGCATGTTCACCGCTTCGGCGGATGTGAAGCCCGGTGTTGATCCAGCGCTTGTTGCCAAACGGCTTGATGCGATTATCGCCGAATTTATGGCAAAGGGGCCAACGGTGGATGAAGTGCGCCGCGTCGCGACGCGCTCAATCTCTGGAACGATCAACGGGCTTGAATCGGTCGGCGGTTTTAGCGGTAAGGCGACGACGCTTGCCGAAGGCTTGGTGTATTCGGGCGATTCGGGGCATTACCGCACCGAGCTTGCCGAGCTTGCGGCGATGACACCAGCGAAGGTCTCCGCTGCAACACGCAAATGGCTTTCGCGCCCCGTTTTTTCGCTGACCGTTGCACCGGGCGACCGCGAGAAATATGATGAGGTCGCGCCCGCCACGCCTGCCGCGTCGAAAACGGCCGCGACGCCCGCTGCGATAGTGAAAACCAAAGTGGTTGGCCCTGATCGCTCAGCGCTGCCGCCGGTTGGCGAATTGACAGCGCTTGATTTTCCCAAGATTGAGCGCGCTACACTTTCCAACGGAATAGAGGTGTTCTTTGCCAAGCGGAGCGCGGTGCCTGCTGTTCAGATGACGGTTAGCTTTGATGCGGGGTCGGCGGCCGATCCTGCGGATGCGCTTGGCACTCAGTCGCTCATGCTTGCGCTCATGGATGAAGGCACTGCGACGCGCAGTTCGGTGCAGATTGCAGAGGAAAGCGAGCGGCTTGGCGCAACGATTTCAACCGGGGCAAGCGTTGATCGCACCAATGTTAGCCTGTTCGCGGTAACACCAAATCTTGCGCCTTCGCTTGATTTGCTCGCCGATATCGTGCGCAATCCAGCCTTTGCCCCGGCTGAAGTCACCCGGCTGCGCGGCCAGCAATTGGCGCGTATTTTGGCTGAACTGACCCAACCGCAGGGGCTTGCGGGGCGCGTTCTGCCGGTCAAACTCTGGGGTGAAGGCCATCCTTATGGTCGCGCCAGCAGTGGTACAGGGACACCTGAAACGGTCAAAAAACTTGACCAAGCTGCGCTCTCTGCATTTCATAAAGCATGGCTGCGGCCCGATACAGCGCGCATTTTCGTGGCGGGAAATACCAGCCTGACAACACTCGTTCCACTGCTCGAAAAAAGCTTTGGGACATGGGCAAAACCGGCAACACCCAAGCCAGTCAAAAATTTCAGCGCGCCGGTACCTGTGGCAAAGTCCAAAATCTACCTTGTCGATCGCCCCAATTCGCCGCAATCCCTAATTATTGGCGGGCAAGTGCTTGATGCCAAAGGCAGCGATGATCTCGTCACGCTGCGCGCGGCCAATGATATCTTGGGCGGTGCCTTTCTTTCGCGGCTCAACATGGATTTACGCGAAACCAAAGGCTGGTCATACGGCGTCGGTTCACGCATCGGTGCCCAGGAGCAGCGGATCAGCTACACGATTTCTGCGCCCGTTCAGGCCGACCGTACTGGCGATTCGATCAAAGCCCTGCGCAGCCAGATCAGCGACTTTCTGACCACGCGCGGCGTTACCACTGAAGAACTTGAGCGGACGATGAACGGTAATATCCGGGAACTTCCCGGCAGTTTTGAAACCGCAGGCGATGTGCTTGGCGGGATTACGAGCATTATCAACCTCAAGCGACCCGACAATTATTATGCAGCGCTTGCCGAAAAATATCGGACGGTGACGGCTGCCTCGATTGACGCTACGGGGAGAGCGGCGATTGATCCAAACAAGCTCATTTTTGTCGTGGTCGGCGATGCAAAACTGGTGCGTCCGCAGCTTGACGGAATCGGTTTGCCAGTGGAAGAGATTAGTGCACCTGCGGCGAAATAGCCGTTCAACAAGGGAGAAATAATATGTCAGTAGCTGGTTCGTATGAATGTGTTGTCAAATCACCAATGGGCGATCAGAAATCGACACTGACTGTCAACGTGGACGGCGACACATGGAGCGGTACCAATGCAGGTGCTCAGGGCTCGCTCGATGTCTATGATGGCAAGGTTGATGGCAACACACTGACCTGGAAAATGGATATGAAAGTGCCGATGCCGATGACGCTTGAAGGTACAGCAACCGTTGACGGTGATAGCATCACTGGTTCGGTCAAGGCTGGAATGTTCGGCTCGATGGCGATGAGCGGCACCCGCGTAAGCTAATATATGACGCGCGTGATGTGCCCCATTTTGCGGCCATCACGCGCTTCATCTTTACCGTAAAGATGAAGATGAGTGCCGCTATCTGCTGCCATTGCAAGCCAATCATCGGCATCATGGCCGATGATATTTTTCATGAGCACCGATGATCCGGTTAGTTTTGTGCTGCCAAGCGGCAATCCGGCAACGGCGCGGATATGATTCTCAAACTGTGATGTGACTGCGCCCTCAATCGTCCAATGACCGCTGTTATGAACACGCGGTGCCATTTCATTGAACACCGGCCCGTCATCGCTTGCAAAAAATTCAATTGTAAAAACCCCCACATAATCAAGCTTTTCTGCCAGACGTCGAGCCAGCCCGCGTGCAGCAGGGATTTGCTGGAGAATGATATCGCTTGGCGGGATCACAGATGTTGCGAGAATGCCAGCTTTGTGGACATTTTCAGGCGCCTCCCAAAAGCTGATCGTGCCGTATTGATCGCGCGCCACGATGAGCGAGAATTCATGATCGAAGGGAACCATCGCTTCAAGGATTGCAGGCCTGCCAGCGATTGCTGCCCAAGCGGCATCAACATCGGCTTCATCCTTGATGCGCGCCTGACCCTTGCCATCATAGCCAAAGCGGGTGGTTTTGAGGATCGCGGGGACACCAATTTTAGCAAGAGCGCCGTCAAGTTCAGCACGGCTTGATACGGGTGCCCACTGGGCGGTGCGCGCGCCAAGTTCGCCCGCAAAGCATTTTTCGGTGATCCGGTCTTGGCCAATTTCGAGTGCGGCAAGTGGCGGCCATAGACTTACACGACTGGCAACCTCAACTAGAGGCGCGGCATCGATATTTTCAAATTCAAAGGTTGCGACATCAACCGAATCGGCAAAAGCGGCGAGGGCGGTGCGATCAGAATAGGCTGCGCGCGTTACCGTTGCCGAAATTTCTGCGGCGCAACTATCATCATCGGGCGCAAAAATATGAATGCGGTAGCCAAGCGTTGCGGCCGCAATCACTAGCATCCGGCCAAGCTGGCCGCCGCCGATAATGCCAATGGTTGAACCGGGAGGAAGCGGTTTGGGGACGTGTGCTGTCATGAAGGGTCAGTTGCCACCCCATCGGTTTGCGCCGCGCGCCATGCGGTCAGCCGCGCCGCCAGCGCATCATCCGAAAGTGCAAGAATGGCAGCAGCAAGTAAGCCTGCATTGACTGCCCCGGCTTTGCCGATTGCAAGTGTGCCGACAGGTATGCCACCCGGCATTTGGACAATCGATAACAGACTATCCATGCCCGAGAGTGTCTTTGATTCGACTGGAACACCGAGCACGGGAAGCGCGGTCATGGCGGCCGCCATCCCCGGTAAATGCGCCGCGCCACCGGCACCCGCAATGATCACGCGCAGCCCGCGCGCTGCCGCACCCTTGGCATAGCTGACCAACCGATCAGGTGTGCGGTGCGCCGAAACGACCTTGCTTTCATGCGCGATACCAAGCGTTTCAAGCATATCGGCGGCGTGGCGCATGGTTTCCCAATCGGACATGCTCCCCATGATGATGCCAACGACCGGTGGCTGCTCCGCCATGACTTGAAACGCCCTCTCTTGTCCCCAAGGCGATAAGCCTCTAACGGCGGAGCCGAGTTCTGGCAATGATTGGCTGGTTCAGCCGCATTTTTGTCGATACTGTTAAAAAATAAGCTCTGGGCGCCTCAACAAACATCAAACCTAAGATCGGGTGAGGCATTGAAACAAAAAGAGACGGATGAGGTGCGTATCGCGAGTCTTATCGAGGAGAATGAACGTCTGCATACCGCGCTTGTTGCGATGCGCGTCCGCGTCGCTGAGCTGGAACAGCTTGCCGACACGGATACTTTGACGCCACTGCCAAACCGCCGGGCCTTCATGCGCCGGCTTGAAGCTGTGGTACAATATGCTGAGCGTCATAAAACTCCTGCCGCTATTCTTTATATTGACCTTGATGGCCTCAAGCGGGTCAATGATGATTACGGCCACCATGTGGGCGATGCGATTTTGCTCCACCTTGCCCGTTTACTTACCGAGAATTTGCGCGCGACCGATATGGTGGCCCGGATTGGCGGCGATGAATTTGGCCTGATCCTTGATCATTTGAATGAGGCAGATGCCAAAGCAAAGGCAAAATCACTCGCCGATTATGTTGCCGAACAGAAGATCGCAGTGGGCGGGGATGCACTTTCAATCCGCGTCACAATTGGCCTTGCAATGGTGCGTCCGGGTGAAAGTGTTGCCAAGCTGATCGAACGGGCCGATGCCGCTATGTACGCCAACCGGCATCACCGATCACAAATGTAATAACGATCCGTGACGCTGAGATCAGCATTGAGGTGGAACGCGATCGGTTCTCCGGTGGGGATTTCAAGCGACGTGATTTCATCATCGGGGATGTTTGACAAATGCTTGACGAGTGCGCGCAGCGAATTGCCGTGCGCTGAAATGAGAACGCGCTTGCCCTTTTTCAGTTCGGGTGCGATGCGTTCGTTCCAATAGGGTAACACCCGTTCGATGGTGTCTTTAAGGCTCTCAGCGGCCGGAACAGTGATCGCGGCATAGCGTCGATCATTCGACAGATCATAAGCGCTGCCTGGCTCCATCGGTGGGGGCGGTATATCAAAGCTACGCCGCCAAATTTTTACTTGCGCATCACCGTGCTTCGCGGCCGTCTCAGCCTTGTCGAGGCCGGTAAGCCCGCCATAATGGCGCTCATTCAGCCGCCAATCCTTTTCCACCGGTAGCCACAGTCGCCCCATCTCCTCAAGCGCAAGGTTGAGCGTTTTGATCGCGCGGGTTTGGAGCGAGGTGAAACAGCAATCAAAATCTACGCCTTTGTCGCGCATGAGAACGCCAGCCGCGCGGGCTTCAGCGGCGCCCTTTGCGGTAACATCAACATCCCACCAGCCAGTGAAGCGATTTTCAAGGTTCCACGCCGATTGGCCGTGGCGGATCAGGACAAGATTTGGCATCAAAGCGTCTTAGTCTTCCTGAGCGATTGTGACACGCATGCCATCAAGCGCATCATTGAAGTGAACCTGGCACGACAGGCGTGAGTGTTCATTGCGGTGATCCGAACTTTCGAGCAGATCATTCTCATCCTCACCCATTGGCGTCACTTTACCAGAAAATTCGGGATCAACATGGACATGGCACGTCGCGCATGAGCAGCAGCCACCGCACAGGGCGAGCAATTCATCGACGCCTGCGTCGCGGATAATTTCCATCACTGACAGGCCCGATTGGCCGTCGAGCGTCTGTTCACTTCCATCCCGTGTAACCACAACCAGCTTTGGCATTTGCG
>JBBTEI010000047.1:0-5697 GCA_038042405.1 Pseudomonadota bacterium | reverse complement strand
TTGTATGAGTGTTTAACTCTCAAGTGACCGGCGCAAAACCGTCACAAGTCCAAAGCCATCTGTCTTGAACAGTGGGCCATGCTAGGATTCCAAGAGGGCGCTATGGCACGAGATACAAATCGCAAAGCCGTTATTTACTGCCGCGTTTCTGACGCGAAGCAGAAGATACGCGGTAACGGCCTCGATAGCCAAGAAACCCTGTGCCGCGAGTATGCGCGGGGCCACGGCCATGAAGTCGTGCGCGTGTTCAAGGAAGACATCTCGGGCCGCGTTGATCATCGGCCCGAGATGAAGGCGATGATCGCCTATCTTCACAAAAACCGTAAAGACGGTCTCGTTGTCATTATCGACGACATCAGCCGTCTCGCGCGTGGCGTAAAAGCGCACATTCGCCTTCGTGAACAGCTCGAAGCGACAGGTGCTACGCTTGAATCTCCAAACATCATTTTTGGTGATGATTCAGACAGCCAGCTCATTGAATATCTGCTTGCAAGCGTTTCACAACATCAACGTCAAAAGAATGCTGAGCAAACCAAAAACCGAATGCGCGCCCGCTCGCTGAATGGCTTTTGGGTATTTCAGGCTCCCATTGGCTACCGCTATGAACGTTCAAGCGGCGGCGGCAAAATTCTTGTCAAAGTCGAGCCGCTTGCTTCCATCCTAAAGGAAGCGCTCGAAGGCTTCGCCACGGGACGTTTTAGCGCGCCTGTGGAAGTGAAGCGGTTCCTTGAATCTTTTCCCGAATTTCCAGTGCGTGGTCATGGCGAAGTCGTCCATCAGCGTATCAGGGACATTCTGACCCAGCCGCTTTATGCGGGCTATCTGGAACTTCCCAAGTGGGACATCGGGATACGCAAAGCGCAGCATGATGGGCTGATCAGCTTCGAAACATTTCTTGCGAACCAAGACCGGTTGAATGAAAAGGTGCGCGTGGTAGCCCGTAAGGATATTAATGTTGATTTCCCGTTGCGTGGTTTCGTCGCTTGTGGCGATTGCGGTAAACCCCTGACCGCCTGCTGGTCTAAGGGTAAAACCGATATCTACCCCTATTATCTGTGCCGGACACGCGGCTGCGATAGCGCAAACAAATCGGTTAGCCGTGCCAAGGTCGAAGGTGCATTTGAGCAATTGCTCAAGACCCTCACCCCGTCTGAGGACTTGTTCGCGCTCGCCGCCGCAATCTTTCGCGACCTGTGGGATCAGCGGTTGGCGTCGGCATCCCAGCAAAAGAAAACGATGGCGGCGGAGCTTTCACAGATTGATCGTAAAATCGCGCAACTGCTTGACCGTATCGTTGATGCGGATAGCGAAACAGTGATCAAAGCCTATGAGAAACGTGTGCAGGAATATGAGGCGCGTAAGCTAATTCTGGCTGAGAAAATCGCGAACTGCGGGCGTCCCATCAAAGGCTATGATGAATCTTTTCGAACTTCGCTGGAATTCCTCGAAAACGCGCAGAAACTCTGGGTTTCTGAGCGTCTCGAAGACAAGCGTGCGGTACTAAAACTCGCTTTTGCGGGCCATCTTTCGTATCAGCGAAATGAAGGCTTTCGAACACCGGAAATATCATTGCCTTTCAAGGCATTAGATGGTTTTTTGGGTCCTAAAAAAGCGATGGCGCACCTTGGAGGAGAAGATTTGAAACTTCTCTTCAAGGTGTTGGCGGAGTGGAACCACGCTCTCAGCTATACGTCAATCGCTTCCGATATTGCTCCGGCCAATGGCAATGCGCCTCATGGCACGGTCAAATCCCTAGAGTCACAGCTCGAAAGGTCAGCGTGTGATAATGTCATCGGCGTCGATCTGTCGGTGCGGCGTCCGCCGCGTCCGACTGATCGCAGCCCGAAGGTCAGAGTGCCGAACGACGATTCTGTGGAGGCAGGTCATGGATGATCGCCGCCCGCCTCCCTTCTCGCTGCGCCTGACTTTCGAGGAACGCGCCAAGATCGAACATGATGCTGCCGGAATGTCTCTCGGCGGCTATATCCGTTCGCGCTTACTTGATCCCAACTGGATCGCGCCGCGTCGTCGCGGCAAGTTTCCGGTAAAGGATCATCGCGCGCTTGCGCAGCTTCTGGCGATGCTCGGTCAATCGCGACTGGCGAACAATGTGAACCAGCTCGCTAAGGCCGCAAATTCGGGAAGCCTTCCGGTCACGCCTGAAACCGAAGAGGCGTTGATGACAGCGGTGCATGAAGTCACGCGAATGCGGCAGCTTTTGATCGAGGCTCTCGATCTGGATGCGCGACTATGATCTTCAAAGCCTCCAAGCGCAGCGGCGGTCGTCAACTTGGCGCTCATCTCCTCAAAACCGGAAAGAATGAGCACGTTGAAATTTACGAAGTGTCGGGGTTCATCTCCGACAACGTGATGGGCGCGATGAATGAAGCCTATGCGGCGGCGCGCGGGACGAAGTGCCAGCGTTATCTGTTTTCAATGTCGCTCAGTCCGCCCGCGCACGAGTCGGTTCGTGTCGAGACATTCGAGAAAGCCATTTCAGATATCGAAGAGCGGTTGGGTTTGACGGGTCAACCGCGTGTCATTGTCTTCCACGAAAAGGAAGGCCGTCGCCATTGTCACGCCGTCTGGTCGCGCATCAACGCTGAGACCATGACGGCGATTGATATGCCGTTTTTCAAAACCAAGCTCCAAGCGTTGGCGAAGGAAGTCTATCTCGAAAATGGCTGGGCGATGCCGAAGGGCTTCGCCAATCCCAAACTGCGCGATGCGCGCAATTTCTCATTAGACGAATGGCAGCAAGCCAAGCGCGCAGGTGTTGATCCATGCGAACTGCGCGCCGCTATCATCGATAGCTGGAAGCAATCGGATAATGTGAAAAGCTTCACGGCTGCGCTCGAAGAGCGCGGCCTCCACCTTGCCCGTGGTGACAGGCGCAGCTTCGTCGCCGTCACCATTGACGGCGATGTCCACTCAATCACGCGCGTCATACCTGACAAAAAATCGGCTGTGCTCTCACGCCTCGGTGATCCCTCTGCTTTGCCATCGGTCGCGGAAACCAGACAGACTATTGCTGAGCAAATCGCACCGCGCCTCACCCGCTACATTGGAGAAGCAAAACGCATTGCTCACTACAATATGCAACCTCTGATAGCCAAGCGCGAAGCGCTCAAGGTTCAGCATCAAGCTGAACGCCAAGCCTTCGACAAATCCATCACGGCACGTTGGAATGAAGAGCAACGTATTCGCTCTTCACGTTTGCGCAAGGGCATTGCCGGTGCGTGGGATTTCCTGACGGGGAAATATTTCAAAACCCGTAAGCAGAATGAGATGGAATCCAAATTTGCGCGCGAGCGCGACAGCCATGAGCGGCACAAGGATCGCCAAGCCCTTCAAGAATTGATCAAAGAGAACCGCCGTAAGGAAGCGGAGCGCATCCTCGGACTTTATCGGGATGCCGCCGTCTTCCGCCGGATGCGCGAAGGGGAACGCGACACGGATCGGGATCGTGGTAGAACTGCGCCTAAGCCCAAGCGTGATCGTGGGTTGGAGTTGGGATAGACCCATGTCATATTTCCCAGAGGCACATACCTCAGATGGACTCTCTAATATCTATACAAATACGCCATTTTATGGAATTTTTAGCGTAATTGCTTGTTAGATAAATATATGCTATTATCTAACGATAAGGAGTCGAAAAATGTCTGCCGTAGCTGACAAAATTATCAAGCGTGTGCGCGGGAAAGGGCGTGGTTGGGCCTTTACGCCCAAGGACTTTCTCGACCTTGGCACACGCGCATCGGTGGATATGGCTCTCACTCGTCTTGTGCAATCGGGCGTCATTCGCCGCATCGGGCGCGGCCTCTATGATTATCCAAAGCTGCATGACAGGCTGGGGGCGCTTACGCCTGATACCGATACCATCGTGCAAGCGGTCGCAACGCAAAGCGGCGACAAGGTTTTTGCATCGGCTGCGCAATCCGCCAATCGCCTTGGGATTTCGACACAGGTTCCCGCCAAGGCAAGCTATGTCACGGACGGCGTATCGCGCGTGAAGCAGGTTGCTGGCCGCACGATTGCGCTCAAGCGATCCCGTGCGCCGATATTGGATGACGCATCTGCAAACGCGAACGCGGCGCTGCAACTGCTCGCACAAATCGGCAAGGCGAATATCGATGCTGATCTACTGCATCGCCTCGCGATGCAGCTTGATGGTCGTGATCTGAAAGCGCTTCGGAAGGCGCAACCGCTTATGCCCGCTTGGATGAGCGATGCGGTGCTCAAGATCGGGTTGGTCAAGCATGGATAAATTCGCGCTGCGCCCGAACGAAGATCGCCTCGCCTTCATCAATGAAGCGGCAGCGCGGCGCGATATGACGCCCATCATCATCGAAAAGGATTTCTGGGTCTGCTGGACACTGCGCCGCCTGATGGAAACGCCGATTCTCGGCAGCAATCTTACCTTCAAAGGCGGAACGTCGCTCTCCAAAGCCTATGGCATCATAGAACGGTTTTCAGAGGATATTGACCTGATCATCGGGCGCGATGCGCCAATGATCGCGGACACATTGCCGCCGATGGAGGATGGTATCAGCGGCAAGGAACGCGAGCGCCGCACCAAGGCACTCAAAGCGGCAGCACAATCCTATGTCGAAACCATCGCGCTGCCCAATCTCAAAACAGCAATCGCAAACGCGCTCGGCACAGAAACTGGGTGGGATGTCGTTCTCGATCCTGATGATCGCGACAATCAAACAATCCTGTTCCAATATCCAAAGCTGCTGAATTATGGCGGCGGGTTCGGGGCTGGCCGCTTTGGCGTTGGCAATTTCGGCGAAGGTGAAGCGGGCTATATCAAGCCGCGCATCAAACTCGAATTTGGCGCGCGGGGCGAATCTGAACCTGTCGAAGTCAGAACGATCTCGCCTTATCTCGCGCAAATATTCCCCGATGAATTGCCGGATGCGGACGTGCGCGTTTCGACATTATCGGTCGAACGCACTTTCTGGGAAAAGGTCACAATCCTGCATGCACTTCATCACGGCACGAAGCTCCTGCCGGAAATGTCCCGCCACTATTATGATACGATGATGCTGGCTGCAAAGGGCATCGGCGATGCGGCGATGAAATCGCCCGATCTGCTCGCACGGGTTGTGCTCAACAAGAGCCTGATGTTTGCAGATAACAAGGCATCCTACGGCACGGCGGTGATTGGTTCGCTGCGACTTGTCCCGAGCGACGATCTGCGCGCGCGCCTTGCGGACGATTATGCAGCGATGGCAGAAATGTTTATGGTCGCGCCGCCATCTTTCGATGAACTGATGGCAGCAATTGCGGCACTCGAAGCGAAGCTGAACGGATAAACTGCACACCGCCGCGTTCAATATCGTTCGTATCCCTCCATACTTCCTCCACCAACATGATCCGCTGATTGATCGAACCTATCCGTGACTGAATGATCTGGGTGCAAGGCGTTGCGACATATCGCAACTGGCCTTCTCCACGCTGTTTTGATTCCGGTGGAATGCACCTTCATTCATGCACGGATTCCAGTCCTCCAACGCGGCCCATGGTGGGCGGCGCAAGACAATGGAGGAAACCATGAACTTCAATCTCAACCGCAACGATCTTGCGACCAAATCAGCATCGCAGCTTGCTGCCCTGTTTCAGCAAGCATCAACAGCCATCTGGACTTGTGACGGTTTTGTGCCGGTCACCTGTCTCATTATGCCACCTTGG
>JBBTEI010000046.1:0-40774 GCA_038042405.1 Pseudomonadota bacterium | reverse complement strand
CCTATGGAAATGGCAAGCATTTGGTGGCAATGGCGCACGCTATGACAAACACACCAATCGCCGCCATCATCCTTGCTGCGGGCAAGGGCACACGGATGAAATCCGATCTCCATAAGGTGCTTCACCCGATTGCAGGGCGGCCAATGCTGATGCACCTGATGGGCGCTGTTGATACGCTCAAGCCCGCGAAGAAGGTCGTTGTCGTCGGCAGCGGCAAGGATCAGCTCGAAAAGGCGCTTGCCGGATCGGCTGACCTTGCGGTGCAAGAGCCGCAATATGGCACTGGCCATGCGGTTCAGATGGCCGAACATGCACTGTCGGGCTTCGACGGCGATGTTCTGATCCTCTACGGCGATGTGCCTTTCGTTCCAGCCGCTACGATGCAGGGGCTGATTGACCGGCTGAACGCGGCGGATGCTCCGGCGGTCGTTGTTCTCGGGTTTGAACCTGATGATACCCAGTCTTACGGCCGTGTGGTTACTATAGGTGACCGCATCACCAAAATGGTCGAGCATAAGGATGCCACGCCAGAAGAACGCGCCTGCCGCCTCTGCAATTCGGGGCTGATGGCGGTGAAGGCGCGTGATCTTTTCGGGCTGCTTGCGCGCGTCACCGATGATAATGCGGCCAAGGAATATTATCTCGTCGATATCGTCAACATCGCGAATGCCGATGGCCGTCACTGCGTCGTCGTCAAGACTGATCCGTTTGACGTGGCGGGCATCAACAGCCGCGCTGAACTCGCGCAGATGGAAGACGCGTGGCAGCAGCGCCGCCGCCGCCGCGCAATGGATGATGGCGCAACCTTGATCGCCCCTGAAACGGTCTGGTTCGCCCATGATACCGCGATTGGCCGCGATGTCCTGATTGAACCCAACGTCTTCTTCGGCCCCGGCGTGAGCGTGGCCGATCATGCCAAAATCCGCAGCTTTTGCCATATCGAGGGCGCAACCATCGGCGCACACTGCGAAGTCGGCCCCTATGCCCGCCTGCGCCCCGGCGCGGTTCTGGAAGAAAAGGCCAAGATCGGCAATTTCGTCGAGGTCAAAAAAGCGCGGCTGGGCAAAGGTGCCAAGGCCAACCACTTGAGCTATATTGGCGATGCCGACGTTGGTGCCGGCGCAAATATCGGCGCAGGCACGATCACCTGCAACTATGATGGCTATTTCAAATATCAAACGCAGATTGGCGAGGGCGCGTTCATCGGTAGCAATTCGGCCTTGGTCGCCCCGGTAAAGATCGGCGCAGGCGCAATCGTCGGCGCAGGCAGCACGGTGACAAAGGACGTCGCTGACGGCGAACTCCGGCTCGTCCGCGCTGAGCAATCGGCCAAGGCAGGCTGGGCAGACCGCTTCAACGAGGCGATGCGGAAGAAGAAAGCCGAGAAAAAGGGTTAGCCTTTTTCCTCGATCCAACCGAGCGCTTCAGCTTTGGCGAACATGCTTGCATTCTGGGCTATCAGCCATCTATATCGCGGTTGCAGCGCCGAGGAGATAAGCGCTTCACCGGGAAAACGGTAAGTAAATTCTACCCGTATCATATGGCCGATGGCGGTTCCCCGTTTGAGTATGGCATGAGACTCGCGCGGGTTGATTATGAGGATTGCATCAGTGACATCAACGGCTTGTTGGTACGCACCTTGATTGATCAAGGTTTCGACGACTGAATTGGCCATCGTTGCAATGCCCTCACGCTTTGCAAGCACGCGCATGTAAATGCCGCTTTCCATCGCGCGATCAGAGATTGGGAAATTCTGCCGATACCAAATGTCACGCGCGAGGGTGCCACCATTGGTCGCCTCGATATTATAGGCTTTGCCCGTGGTCGGCAGGGTGTAGCGCACGAACAGATGAAGCGGCGCTGCGGCGAGATTGACTGTCATGCCCATCCGGTTCGCAATGATCAGCAACAAGATCGGCATTGACACGCAATTGCCGCGCCGTGTCCGCAGATAGGTGGACAGGCGCTGGCTTCCGGGTTTTTGCCCTTTTGGGTCGGTCAGGTCATAGGCGAAGGGGCGATGATCATTCCACGGGCCGCTGGTGTAAACCACCTTGCGGATAGCATCGAATTTCACGCCGTCGGACGGCCTTTCACCAGCCAGACTGCGCGCCGCAGCCGTTAGCCGCTCAACAACCCTGCGCATGGCAACGGGATCAGCGGCGGGGTCAAACAGGCGATCAAAGGCAATTTGCGCTTCAAGATAATCAAGGCGGGCCTCGGGGGCGTTGAGAACTGATTTCACGACCGCCACAGGATCAGGGCGCGGGGCTGCGGTGGCAATCTGTGGGGCGAGGAGGGTAAAGAAGAGCGCGAGCAGGTAGATTAGTTTAATCAACCAAGCTTGTACTGTAGCCAAATTATTTCTTTGGCCGGTCAGGCATTCCATCATCATGCTCCCATCCTGTGCCTTCACCGCAACGACCCTCGGCACAACCAAGCGACTGTTCCATTCTCTTTCTGATAAAATTTAATCGATCACATTCGATACTTTTGTCATAATTAAATATAACAAATGGATATGGGTCTAATCCATATGATATTTTCATAAGCTCAAAAAATTTATCATCGTTTATCTTTACATTGTTCCATCTAACAATGCCATCATTTCCTAAGTAAATATCCATAGTTGGTCTGAGGTGAGGAATTTTATCTGCTGGTACAGACCATTTAGGAAGTAGTTTATAACAATCATTTTGTTTTGAATTAAAGATATAATAGTATATTATTGCAAAGCAAACAATAACACTAAAAATTCCTATAATGTATCTTTTTATCATTCATCATCAGCGGGTGGTAAATTGTTAACAGAGCTAGCGCCAAAAGCCTTATTTATAAGACCTCCAGATTGATAGGCATTTGGTTCAGGGTTTTTAATATAGCCTCCTGCTGCTCTTATATCGATCCCATGCTGTCCTTCATGAGCTAAAATGTTTGCTCTTTCAGCTGCTGGTGATACTTTTGAGGTGTCTTTACCAAGATTGGCACGAGATCCTTTGAAATCGTGATATAGCTTTGCAAAATTGTCTCTAACGAAAATGCCTATATTACCAGTTTTTGGGCCTAGAATTGTTATTCCGAGAGGTTCCCTGACTCCGCCTTTAACCGCACTAAGCTCTTTTGCTGACCGAAAAAATACCCCGGCACCATTCCTCTCACCCGGTTTACCGTAGAGGTTTACAATTTTTGCAAGAGTCTGCCGCTCACTCCGTGTAAGGTCTTTGCTGGTAGACGCCTTTCGCACGTCATCGAGCGACTTTGACACTGCACTGCATTGGTCTTTGGTGCCATTGCATGTGTACAGCCCGTTGGATCAGTCCGATTAACCGGATCATTGCCCACATAGGCATAGAGATTGATCTGATCATCATAGCCAATCGGATCAGTCTGAAGAAAGCGCGCCTGCGCGGGCTGGCTGATTACTGCCCCGCAAATGAGTAACGCTGCAAGTCGTTTCATCGCGCAATCATCCTAATGTTGTGGTGCGACTTTGAAGAGTCTATTACAGCCTTTGGGAAATGTCATCCTTTATTATATGTCGATTTGTTAGCGTAAATTTTGTTTGTTCAATATTTAGGTGGGCAGATATTTCTGATTGTCATCAGACGATGCAAATACGCGCGGCGGGGGTAAGTTGCCCGGATATCCGATTCCCCCTGTCCTACACAGCCCGCACTATGCCACACTCACCCAACTGCCGGAGATGTGGCAGGGGATATGCTGTGCGCTGCTGATCGACTTTGTCGATCAATGATTGCTCCCAATCATCCCTGAAACATTGGATTTGGATAGTGTGAACTTCGCCTCATTTGATTGAGAGAATCGATCAATGTGGAAAAGCGGTGCAGACCGGTGTGAACTTCCGCTGCTTTTGCTTGGACGGAGCAAGGGCACCACCACCACATTATATCGCAGCAGACCATCCGTTCATCGCAGCGACAGCTTGGCGCGGCTAGCCTCATTTCCTTATCAATTTCTGGGGAGTAAGCCCATGATCACAATGCGTAAGATGATTGCGACCGGGTTAACTGCAGCGCTTGTTGCCACTTCGGTGACGCCTGCCTTTGCCGGTGGGCGCGGCTATGGTTATAATTATGGTTATGGAGGCAAATATAAACATGGCCGCTATTATAGGCACAACCGGCTTGATACCGGCGATGTGATCGGGATTCTGGCGGTTGTCGGGCTGGTGGCCGCCATCGCGACTTCGGGCAAATCAAAGCGCCGCGAGCGTGAGGCCGGGGTCTATAATGACAAGGGCCCCTATCAGAGGGGCGCGATCAACAGCGAAAATGATGCGGTCGATGCCTGCGCGCTCGCCGCTGAAGACCGTGCGGGCAAAATGTCGAGCGTACGTGAGGTTACCAAGGTGGCGGTGATCGACGACGGCTGGGATATTGGGGGCACGATCGAGGTGCGCAATGATTGGCGTGATAAGGTGATCGAACCGCGCGGGTTTAACTGCGTCGTCCGCGATGGCACGGTCAAGGCGGTATTCGTTGAAGCGACTTCGGTTGCCGTGCGATAGATTATTTCGCGAATAATGGGCATTGACTCCCATCTGAAAAGCGCAGGGCATTTCCTGCGCTTTTTTTGTGTCTGAATTGCGGCATTTTGCTGAATGCGTGCCTACAATCCGGTTAAGACTTCACTCACGGCGAATCGACCATATTCTCTTCATGCCCGGCATCCTAACCCGCCAGGCATCGACGGAGGTGAGTATGAAGTATCTGTCCAAAACCACGCTGGCGCTGGCCGCCGCCGCAACTGCAATTTCGGCAACGCCCGCGCAAGCTGGCCGTTTTGATCGCCACAATGGCGACGGCATTAGCACGGGCGATGTGATCGCAGGCGCGCTGATCATCGGCGGGATTGCGGCAGTGGCAGTTGCTGCATCAAACGGTCGCGATGGTCGCTATGATGATCGTGACGGTTGGCGTGGTGATTATTCACGCGGTGGCTATGATCGCCGTTTTAGCAGTCGTGCCGCCGTTGATCAGTGCGTTCGCGCCGCGCAAAATCAGGCGAGCCGCTATGGCCGCGCCCGCGTGACCGACGTCACCAAGATTGACCGGGTACGCGGTGGCTATGAAGTGCGCGGGCGGATAGTTGTCGAAGAACGTGGCTATGGCCGGGGTCGCGATGATTGGGATCGTTACGGCAACCGCTATGATCGTTACAACGACGGCTATGACAAGGGCAAATTCTCATGCTTTGCCCGTTACGGCGGGGTTGCCGATCTTCGGCTTTCCGGGCTTGGCAATAATTACGGTTGATCGGCTTGCGTAAAACTGGACAGCGTGCAGGGCTGAGATTATCGGCCCTGCATGACTGTTCAGCCACAAGACTCAATCCTTATTGTCGATTTCGGCAGCCAAGTAACCCAGCTTATCGCGCGTCGTGTCCGCGAAGCCGGGGTTTATAGCGAAATCGCGCCTTACAATTCAGCCGCAGAAGCCTTTGCCCGGATGAAGCCAAAGGGTGTTATCCTTTCAGGCGGCCCGGCGTCGGTGACTGCCGAGGGCAGCCCGCGTGCGCCCCAAGTGGTAATTGACTCAGGCCTGCCAATCCTTGCGATATGCTATGGCCAGCAGACGCTTTGCACCCAGCTTGGCGGCAGCGTCGAGGGTGGCCATGCTGCTGAATTTGGCCGCGCAGACGTTGAAATTCTCAAATCCAGCCCGCTTTTTGAAGGCTTTTGGGACGTCGGCGGCAAATATCCCGTCTGGATGAGCCACGGTGACCGTGTCACGGTGGCACCCGAGGGCTTTGCGGTGATCGGCACCTCACCCAACGCCCCCTTTGCCATCTGTGTCAACGAGGCGCGGCGCTATTATACCACGATGTTCCACCCCGAGGTTGTCCACACTCCCGACGGGGCAAAGCTGCTCGCCAATTTTGTCCACAAGATTTGCGGGCTGGCGGGCGATTGGACGATGGCCGAATACCGGGCCACCAAAATCGCCGATATTCGCGCTCAGGTTGGCAAGGGGCGGGTGATTTGCGGGCTTTCAGGCGGGGTGGACAGCTCTGTTGCTGCGATCCTGATCCATGAAGCGATTGGCGATCAACTCACCTGTGTGTTCGTCGATCACGGCCTGTTGCGGATGAATGAGCGTGAACAGGTCGAGACGCTGTTCCGCGATCATTACAATATTCCCCTTGTCGTGGTCGATGCCGAGGCGCGCTTTATGGCGGGTCTTGCTGGAGTGACTGACCCAGAGGCCAAGCGCAAATTCATCGGCGGCGAATTCATCACTGTGTTTGAGGAAGAGGCCAAAAAGATTGGCGGCGCGGATTTCCTCGCACAGGGCACACTGTATCCCGATGTGATCGAAAGCGTCAGCTTTACCGGCGGGCCGAGCGTGACGATCAAAAGCCATCATAATGTCGGCGGATTGCCCGCGCGGATGAATATGCAGTTGGTCGAGCCCTTACGCGAACTGTTCAAGGATGAAGTCCGTGCTTTGGGGCGCGAACTTGGCCTCAACGATCAATTTGTTGGCCGCCATCCCTTTCCTGGCCCTGGCCTCGCAATCCGGATGCCCGGAGAGGTAACCAAAGACCGCTGCGATATCCTCCGCAAGGCCGACGCTGTCTATCTTGAAGAGATCCGCAACGCCGGACTTTATGATGAAATCTGGCAGGCGTTCGCGGTGCTCCTCCCCGTCCGCACGGTCGGGGTGATGGGCGATGGCCGCACCTATGATTATGTCTGCGCGCTGCGTGCTGTAACGAGCACCGACGGCATGACCGCCGATGTTTATCCTTACGAAAGCACCTTCCTCAGCCGGGTGGCAACGCGGATCGTCAACGAGGTCAAGGGTATCAACCGCGTGGTCTATGATTATACCAGCAAACCACCGGGGACGATTGAGTGGGAGTAAGCGGCTAACGGTTCCGCCAACGGCCAAATGCGGCCTGTGCGGCCATCCGGCGCGCCGCACTTAGCCCGAGAAACCAAGTGCAAATTGCAAGTGCCATACCCGACATCAGCCCGGCACTTATAAAGGCGATCATTGAGCCATTCTCCCCGAGCATTATTGTTGAACTGGCGACAAGATAGGTCGCCACGCCGGTGAGCGCGCCCCGCACCGCCAAATCAACATGCAGTGCCAAACCGGACTCAGGCACAATGCGGACGACAGCTGGCAATAGTGCCGCACCAAGGCCGATAATCTCGCCAATGGCGAGTGCTGCCATCATCCGCAACGCCACATTTTCGATCGGCAATGTAAAATACACCAATATCGTTATCGCGAGCTGGGCAATGCGACCTGCCACAAGTGCGCGCGGCTGATTTGCGCATACAAGAAGCTGCAGCGCCATGCTCAGCGTTGGCAAAAGCAGGGGCGCACCAATCGCCAGCCAGAACAGGCTCGTGTCGTAAAGTGTTGGATTGCCCGTCCAATAGCCGAATAGCGGTTCAGCAAGCGCTGCCAGAATCCCGGCAGTTCCAGCCATCTGAATTGCAAGAAACTGCGTGGATTCGCGGTAAACCCCGGTCAATCCAGCCGTGTCATTCACGGCAATCCGCCGCGCTGCCTCAAGTCCGAAGACATTGGCAAAAAGCTGGAGTACCGCGCGCACAAGATTGGCAAGCGTGCGCATCAATGCAAATTGGGCAATGGCAAAGGCACCCGCGCCTGAAGCCCCCAGCAAGAAGGTCGGGGCAAATGTGATTGCGGTGGAGACCGCACTCTGCACCCAATATTGGAGCGATGTTCCAATGGCACGCTGTCGCTCTTCAGCATCAGGCAGTGCAAATCCAAAGCGGAAGTCGGGATAGAATCGCGCTGTGTCCCATATTGGCAGCAGCACTGAAAACAGGATGATCGCACCAAGATATGCAAATGAAACAGTCACAAGATCACCGCCTAAAGCGACTGCTGTGATAACGGCGATGATGCGCAGGAGATCACCAAGCGAAAATATCATCGTTTGCCGGAAAAATTGCTGGTGCGCGCGGTAAACGGCATATTGCACAGCCATCGCCTGCCGGGCGGCGGTTGCCACGGCGAGAATAATCACCGCCCAAAGTAGGGATGATTCCTGATTTACGCCTTCGGCCGCGTTTCCAAAGAACAAATAGAGCAGCACAACCGCAACTGCGCCAAACAAGCTGGCACCGGCGAGCGCAAAGTTGCCTGCCCCGAGAATGTGGCGGGCACGATCCTTTTCGCCTTGTTCAACGGCAAAAAACAGACGGTTACCAAAATAGAGATTGAGGCCAAAATCGAAGATCGCGACCATCCCGGCGACCGAAAGCGCGACTGTCCATGCCGCAAATATTTCGACACCCCACAGCCGGATCAGCACCCCGACGAGCACTAAACGATCAAACATCGTGATCGCAAAAGCAAAGATCTGCGCCAGATATTCGCGCGCTATTCGCCTAGCGGTCATCGGGGGCGCGCTCCAGCGGGCGAACAGTCAATCGATGGGGCCAAAGCCGTCAAGCACATCGTCAAGATAGTAACGCGCGGTCGCCGCAAGCCCGTCTTCGAGTGAGACTTGGGCTAGAAATCCCGTCAGACGTTGTAGCTTCGCAACGTCGGGGGCGCGCCGTTTTACGCTGCCGGACGGCGATGGGTGCTTGATGATGTCGGCAGTGATCTCGCGTACCGAGAGCATCTTATTGCCAAGCTCAAGCATGGTAATTTCCTCGGTGCCGCCGACGTTGACGATTTCATTCCTGCACGCCTGCGTTTCGCCGACTGCCAGCGTTGCTGTAACCGCGTCGTCAATATAAAGGAATGACCGCGTGTCCGCATGGCCGAAAAGCTCATATTTTCCGTCGCGCACTCGCTCAAAAAAATCGGGGATTACGTGGCGATCGCCCATGCGGGGGCCGTAAGCATTGTGATAGCGGATGATTGAATAAGGCATGTCGCGCGCCGCACCCGCCTGCGCGGTTACAATCTCGCCATGCATTTTTGATGCAGCGTATGACCAGCGTGGATTGGTGACGTCATCAATCGAAAGCGGCACATCCTCGGCAGTGGGCACCGGCCAGCCAAAGCGTGTTACGGTTGAGGCATAGGCTTCGCTTGTCGCGGCATAAACGAACCGCTTGAGCGCTTTTGCCATGCTGTAATGCTCGGCAAGAAACAGCGTTGGCAGTGTGCAGCAACGAATAACATCGAGCGAACGTTCATAAAAATTCTGCGTCCCGTTGAGCGCTGCAAGATGATAGACATAATCCACGTCAGTCGGCAGCGCCTTGACCGCTGTTTCATTACAAAGATCGGCATCGACAAAGCGCACATTATCCTGCGCGATGAGGGCTAGAAATGCTTTGTCACGCGCACCGCGCGCGAAATTGTCAACGCAGATTACCTCATGATCGGGACGTGCTGCCAAGCGACGGGCGAGGTGGAATCCGATGAAGCCTGCGGCCCCGCTGATCAGTATCCGTGTCATCCAAAGACCCTATTTTCGCACGTTGAGCGCGCCGAGTGCCGCATAGCGGATGGCGGGTGCCAGATTATGATCCTCAAGGCGTGCATGTTGGTTCCAGAAATCATAAATCATTCCGGGCGCCTGCATCTCTCCTGCAAGATCGGACAGTTTCAGCTTTTCAAGGGCAGGGTGGTTGTTCTGCATGATGACAAGCGAAGCTCCGCGCGTCGCTGTGACCGGGCTATCGCATGCTATAATCCCGAGCGTTGCCAAACTATCAGCCGAAACCTCGGCATCCCACCCGACAATCTCGGCTTCAGGAAAATGGGCGCGAAGCGCAGCAATGATTGGAATCGCCATTGTTCCGCGAAGATCGTCGGTTTCAGGGCGACCCTTGAAGGCAAGGCCGAGGATGGCAATACGCGATGGCGCCTTCCCTCCGGCGCGCGCATAAGCGTCGGCAACTTGACCGATCGCGCGTTCAGGCAGGTTTTCATTCCAACGACGACCGGTAAGCGCAATCTCTGGAACGAAGCCGAGCGGCTGGAGGCCTTCGGCAAGGATGTAGGGATCTTTTTCGAGGCATGGGCCACCGACGGGGCCCGGCATTGGCAAATTAGCGCGTGCATAGCCGATGTTGCCGCTCGCGATTACCTCATGCGCCGAAACCCCGGTCGCATCGCAAAGTGCTGCGACTTCGTTGGCGAATGCGAACATCAAATCGCGTTGGGTATTGTTGACCAGCTTCACCAGCTCGGCGGTTTCGGCGTTGCGCACACGTATGATTGTGGGCGTCAGCATCGAAAAAAGCTGCGATGCGCGGAATGTTGCATGTTCGGTGATACCGCCGACGATTTGCGGCAATGACACAAGCTCGGCAAGTGCTCTGCCTTCAAGTGTACGCTCAGGGCAAAATGCCAGATCAAAGACCTTGCCAGTCGCCTCAAGGATAGGGCGAACGAACGTGCTGGTTGTGCCAACCTTGACGGTGGAACGTAATACAACGAGGTCGCCCTGCTTCATAACAGCGGCGATATCGCCGGTTACTGTGGCAAGCGCATTTGAATTGGTTTTCTTGTCGCTGCCGATGGGTGTGCCGACAGTGACGATAAAAACGCTAGCCTCTGGCGCATTCGCCATGCTGCTCGAAAAGGTGAAACGCTGCTTCTCGATCTGGGCCGCAAGCCGGTCGTTCAAACCATATTCCGCGAAATGCGCGCGCGATTCACCAAGTGCTGCAAGAATGTCGGGGTTTATCTCGATCCCATGAACCTGAAACCCGGCTTCGGCCATTGAAACCGCCAATGTCAAACCGACATAGCCAAGGCCGATGATACGGATATTCCTGTCTCCGAAGTTTTCGGGGAGCATTGCCAACCTTAATATTAGAAGAGAGGGAGGTGTGAAACGCTCATAGCGGGCGCATCATGAAAGGCAAGATATTTGCCCTTGCGGCATCCGGTCTTGCCAAGCGGCATGGCTAATTTTTTGCCATAACAATGTTGATCGCAGACATGAATCTTTGTTTGAAATTGTCATAGCTGAAATAATCGAGGCCTGCAGGGATTGCTTTTGGTTGCTTAAGCGCTGCCAAGACCGCTTCTTTGAGGGCTTTCGGGTCAAACGGATCAACCAACGTGCCCAATGCACCCTCCCTCAAAGCTTCACGGCTGCCATCAATACTGCTTCCAACAACAGGCAGTCCGCATGCCATTGCCTCAATATAAACGAACCCGAATCCTTCAATAGTGCTTGGCATGACATAGGCATCGGCAAGCCCATAGTAGCGGGGCTTATCTGATTCACTGACAAAGCCTGCAAACACGACTGAATCAGAGGTTCCATTTGCTTTTGCGATCGCTTCAATGCGCGGTTTGTCACCACCTTTGCCAACGATCAGATAAGCAAGATTTGGAATGCTGTGCTGAAGTTCTGGTAATAGCTCGACAACCCGATCAAACCCCTTGGCTTGCTCGCTTGGATCAAGTCGGCCAAGCGTCATTATCACTTTGCGATCAGTCAAGCCGTAGCGCGCAGCAAGCTCAGTATCTTTTTCAAGCAACGCGAAATCCTCTAGGTGCACCGCATTTGGCACGACGAGGCATTTATCGGGCGATATCCGGCACCATGATAGGAACCGTTCTTGCGTTACGCCACTTAGTGAAATGACCAGATTAGCCTTAGCCGCCCATTTGCTTGACAAATATCGCGGGCTTGGAGTCCATCCTTCAATACCATAAAGGCAAAGTACCCAGGGCACGCCAAGCCATTTGGCCGCCAAATAGGCTGCTGGAATTAGATTTACATGGGCGCAATAAACCATATCAAACCGCTTGCCCGAACGAATTTGCCGCCAAATTGCGCGCAGATAATCTGTTACCCCGCCCAAGCCGCTAAGATCGAATTCGAGGTTTTCTGGCGTTGGTTCAATTGGTGCTGAGATAACGCGGGGTATGGCGACAACTTTGGCGATTTGATTATCGCCGCATAATGTTTCGATTACGTCCCGGTTATAAAGCGCAATGCCTCCTGTTCCGCCATAGGCGTCTGTTACAAGGCATAGGATATTTAGCTTGTTTGCCACGAAATGCCGACTTTCTTATAATTGCGTCAAATAGACGTTGCTTGCGTCCCACGTTCCAGTGATTGCGCGCATTGCTGGCGCTGCCGGGCGTCTGACAAGTGCGTAGTTGCACTCAAAAAACCGATCCATTTCGGGATTCCAGCGCGGAAAGATTTCAAGCCCGTCAGATGTCACCCGGGCGACATCGTAGGGCCAGTTTTTAACGGTATCGAACACCCGGGCAAGCGATGCGCCGGTGAACAGCCAGAGATGATTATATTCAAACTGAACCACGCTGACTTTGCCAGCCGCAAGTAGCGATGACATGCCCGAAATAACCGAAAGATCGTGGCCTTCGGCGTCAATTTTTATCAGGTCGATAAATTCATAGGCTTGTTCGGTGGAAAAAATGTCGCCGGTGATGATCGTGACATCAATCAGGTTGCCATCCGAATGATCTTCACGAACGAGCGCATTGGTGCCCGCTTTGCTGCCCGCAATGTTCATCTTGCCGGTGCCTGGCTCCGATGACATCGCCACTTGATGCAGTTTTACACTTGCATTGTCGCCAAAGCGGCCGAGCAAATGCTGAAACGTATCCGGCGCTGGTTCAAAGGCATCTATAATGATTTCGCAGCCTGAATCGCGGGCGGCATCGAGGGCATATTGTGACCAGTTGCCAAGGTTCGCACCGACATCCCAAACACGGAACGCACGTCCATCGCCGATGTGCTTGTGTGATAATGCTGCGCGCTGGATCAAATGATGCTCGCCGTTCCGAGCCATATCATTGGCCACATCACCGCGCGCTTGCATATATAACTTGCGCCCAAGCCGCCAGGCGGCTTTTTTGCCGATCAATTTTACAAGAAACGCCGTCCACATTGCGCGCTCAATAGTCGTCGATGACCCAATTGCAAGAATGATTTTGGGCCTTGGCACTTTCGCCATTGGGCCTTATGCACCGCAGCGCCGATACGTTTTAACCGAAGCATTGCAATTATGATTTCCCGCTTTAAGCCCGACTCGGGCGCAACTGCCATGTTTGCTTCGATTGCATTTTTCTTTGCCGCACTCGTCCTTGGTGGCGGTTCGCGTCTTGAACTGGCGGGGCCGATCCTCTTGCGGTTGATCGCCATCGGGGCGCTGGTCTGGTTGTTGTGGAACGGGGCGATGCGCGGTGTCGGGCTCCCTAAGTTCGCCTATGTTTTCTGGGCGGGGCTGCTGTTGCTTCCGCTGATACAATTGATACCTTTACCCTGGTGGTTATGGACGCGCTTTCCGGGGCGGGAGGTTGTTGTCGAGATGTATCAGGCGCTTGGGGTGACCCCGATGCAGCCGATCAGCCTCGCGCCCGAGCGTACTGTTAATGCCTTTTTTGCACTGATTCCGGTTGTCACGGCCTTTTTTCTGACGTTGCGCCTTGATAATGCAGGGCGTGAAAAATCGATCGCATGGATCATTACGGCGACCGTGATTAGCGCGGTGCTCGGGCTGCTACAGGTGGTCAGCGGGCCCGGCAGCGTGCTTTATATCTATGCAATCACCAACGGCGATGCGAGCGTCGGATTGTTTTCAAATGCCAATCATCACTCGCTGTTTCTATGCGCGGGCATTGTTCTAATCTTCCACTGGATGAGCGCTAAAATACGTCTCAATCGGCAATTGCCGCAAACCGAGCTAGCTATGGGCGGTCTGGCGTTGCTGTGCCTGCTCACGTCGGTCGTCGCCACCTTGTCGCGCGCTGGCGTATTGTTCGCCATTGTGGCCGTGCTTGTTGGCCTGACATTCATTCCAATCAATATGCTCAGGATATCACGAATGCGATTCTGGGGGATTGCTGCGGGTGTTTTCCTTTTCGCAACCGCTGTTTTTTCCGTGATGTTTTTTTCCCGAATATTTGGCACGGCAGATGAAGGTGGAATTCTGCAAGATGGCCGGATCGACAATCTGTGGGTGTTTGGCCGGATGATTGCTGATTTCTTCCCGATTGGTTCTGGCCTTGGCACGTTTGATCCGGTTTACCGTCTTTATGAAACGGCGGGCGAGATTGATCTGACCTATCTCAACAACGCACATAATGATGGCGCGCAAATTTTGCTTGAGGGTGGTTTGTGGGGTGGGCTGCTGCTCATTATGTTTCTTGGCTGGTACGGCGCGCAAACATTGTCAGTATTACGCGTTTCGTCGGAAAATATGGTGCGCGTGACGCAAAGACGAGCGATGTGTGCAATCATTGGCCTTGCCTTGGCGCATTCGTTGGTTGATTATCCTTTAAGGACTGGGGCATTTTCGGTGCTATTTGGGATGTGCGCAGCGATGCTGATGTACCAACCGCCTTCAAGCGGTCGCCAAAGGGCAGGATCGACGAAAGCCTGATTTGTTGCTTTGCTTTACTATTGTGAATCCGTATGGAAGCCCGTCTCATGCGTAAGAGTCGGAAAATTCTGATCCGATTATATTGGGAGTTGTGAGTTGAAAGCTGTTATTTCGGGGACAATCTTGCTGGCATTGCTGGCCGGATGTGTGAAGCCAACCAAGTTTAATCCGGCCGAGATTAGCGCAGCAAAGATCAGCGACAATTTGGCCGCGCCTAGCTCCGCTGATCGTTTGGCGACGGCGCGTGAATATCGTCTCGGGCCAACGGACAAATTATCGGTTCAGATCTTCGGCGTCCAGGAGCTTGATCGTACAGTTCAGGTTGATGCATCAGGCGCTGTGACGCTGCCTTTGATTGGCGCTATCCCTGCGCTCGGTGAAACCACCACTGGCTTGGCGCGCAAAATTGCGGATGCTTATGGCGAGCGTTATCTCCAAAATCCGCAAGTCAGCGTTTCGTTAACCGAGGCTGTAAGCCAGCAGGTGCTCGTCGATGGTGCCGTTACCAATCCCGGGCAATATCAGGTTACAGGCAGCAGCACCTTGATGGCCGCAATTGCGAATGCGCGCGGGGTAACGGAATCTGCAAAGCTTGATCAAGTCCTCCTGTTTCGCACGACCAATGGTGAGCGGATGGTCGCACGATTTAATCTTGCGGACATTCGCGGCGGCCGCGCGGTTGATCCGCCAGTGTTTGCCGATGATGCGATCATCGTTGGTAGCGGCGCGGGCCGACTCGGGCTGCGCGATCTGCTGCTGCTCACGCCTGTTCTCGGCACGTTCGCGTTGCTGGTACGTTAGGTTCAAGGGAATACGTGAATAATGAATATTAATGCTGCTATTCCCGCTCGCGCTAACAAGCCCGATAGCGAGTCAAGCGATCAACCACGTTCAAACGAGCGTAATTTTGCGCAGTCGCTTGACGATATGAATCGTGAAAGCCAACTTACAGAATATTTCCAGGTGCTCCTGCGTCGCCGTTGGATTGTCATTGCCGGGGTCGTCTTGGGTACGATACTTGCCGCAGTAATTTCTTGGACGACGACGCCACTTTACCGTGCGACGACATCGCTTGAAATCGCGCGCGAAGCAGAAAAAATTGTGAGTGTGCAGGGTGTTGATCCGGGTTCGCGCGCATCGGGTAACGAATTTTATCCGACACAATATGGCCTGCTTAAAAGCCGCTCTCTCGCTTTGGCTGTCGTTCGCGAACTCAGGCTCGATCAGAATAGCCAGTTTTTATATGGCTATGCTGGCAGTGCCTCGGATGCCGCCAAGTCGCAGGGGCAAAATGTTGATCGTTCGGCGTTGCAACAGCGTGCGGCTGCAATTGTGCAGGGCAATCTCACAATCACCCCGGTGCGCAATTCGAGTCTGGTCAGCGTTAGCTTCGACAGCCCCGATCCCGATCTCTCACAGCGTGTTGCCAATGCTATTGCGGCGAATTTTATATCGGCGAACCTGTCGCGCCGGTTTGAATCGTCGGCATATGCACGAAAATTTCTTGAAGAACAGCTTGCCGAAACGCGTTCGAAACTTGAAGAATCGGAACGCGCAGCGGTTAACTATGCTGATCGGCAACAAATTATCAATTTTGAAGGGCAGCAACTTCCAAACGGTGGTGGTGCCCGCTCGGCAGGCCAATCATTGGTAGAGGCCGAGCTTGCGGCGCTTAATACGTCGCTTGTTACTGCGCGTTCAGAGCGCATAGGTTTTGAAGCCCGTTATGATCAAGCGCGTAAGCGTGGTGGTGCTGCACTTGCTGAATCGCTTTCCGATGCAGCCGGCTCTGCGATCCGCGAACGGCGCGCCGAACTGTCCGCTGAATATTCCAAATCGCTTGCACGGTTTAAGCCTGACTATCCAACCATGGTTGCGCTGCGCCAGCAAATTGCCCAGATTGATCGCCAGCTTGGCGGACAGGGGCAAGCTATATTGGGCACGCTCCAGACCGATTACCGGGCTGCGCTTCAGCGTGAGAATGCGTTGCAGGACAAGGTCTCATTGCTCAAAAACCAGATGCTTGATCTGCGTCGACGCAGCATCCAGTATAATATTTATCAGCGCGATGCCGATACCAACCGCATCCTCTATGACGGCTTGTTGCAGCGGTACAAGGAAATTGGCATCGCAGGCGGCGTCGGAAATAACAATGTAGCGGTTGTTGATCAGGCAACGCGCCCTGGAACGCCTTACACCCCACGCACCCGGCTGAACCTTCTCCTCGGGCTTTTGGGTGGGCTATTGGTTGGTGCTCTCCTTGCTTTCCTTCTTGAACAACTCGACGAGTCGATCGTTGCGCCGCATGACCTTGAGCGGAAGCTCGGTGTGCCGCTCCTTGGCAGCATCCCGCGCGTCGGTGATAATGAAGACAAGCCATATGCAATGCTCGAAGATCCGAAGTCGGTTGTTTCGGAAGCCTATTTGTCAGTTCAGACGGCGTTGCAATTCACGACAAATCACGGTGCTCCGCGTAGCTTCATTGTTACGAGCTCGCGGGCATCTGAAGGAAAAACAACAAGCTCTGTTGCGCTTTCACGCAATTTGGCTGCGCGCGGACGCAAGGTGCTTTTGATTGATGCGGATATGCGTAATCCGTCGATCCACAAGTTTTTCGGCGTCCGCAACCTGATCGGTTTCAGCGATCTGCTCTCTGGCAATGATGATTTGGCCAAACTGACGCAACCGGGGCCAATTCCTACGCTTACGATCATTACGTCCGGGCCGATTCCGCCGAATCCGTCGGAACTACTTTCGGGGATGCGATTGTCCGAAGTGCTTGAGCGATTGCTGACGGTTTATGATCATGTTGTGTTCGATTCGCCGCCAGTGATGGGGCTTGCCGACTCGCCAATCATTGCCGCGCAGGTCGAGGGTGCGGTATTTGTTATCGCTGCGGTTGAAACACGGGCGAAGGCTGCGCGGATTGCGCTTCGCCGACTCGCCGATGTTCAGGCTCATATAATTGGGGCTATTCTGACCAAGTTCAATGTGAAGCAGGTTGGCTACGAATATGGCTATTCCTACGATTATGGTGAACGCAATACGCCGCGCCGTAATGGCCAGGCCGGATGATCTGAAAAGCGGTGGAGAGCGAACAGAGTTATGTAGGGGACGGACGCGCCAAACACACCCGGCTTTGGCGCGCCCTTCTGATTGTTTTTGCAGGATTTGTCGCCGCGCTATCGGTGCAATATGGGCTGGGAAATGCGCTTGAGTCACGCAATCCGCAACTCGCCGTGCAGATTGATGCCGGGAATGGCAGCGCATTATCCAATCTTGCCAATGCCAGAATGCTTGCCGCCAAAACGCCTGAAGAGATTCCCGAAATAGCAAAACTTGGCAGTCAGGCCCTGATTGAATCGCCGCTTCAAATTGAAGCCTTGCGGACAATCGGTTTTATCGAGGATGGCGATGGCAATGCCACCAAGGCGCGGCAGATACTTGGCATCGCATCAAAAATATCAAAGCGTGACGCGTTGACCCAAGCGTGGCTCTTTGATCGCTACTACCGTGAGGGCAGAATGGGCAATGCGCTTGAAGCTGCCGATATTGTCATGCGGCAAGAGCGCGGAAGCTGGGATTTTCTTGTCGCTGAACTACTTAAATTCTCGGACGACCCTCGCATGGTCAATCCCATCGCGCAGACACTTTCATACAATCCGAATTGGCGGGGTACCTTCCTTGAAGGCCTTGGTCGTAGCGGCAAAACCCCGCAAATCGCCTACCAGATCTTTCGTAGGCTGCAAACGCTTGGCCAGCCCGCAAATACTGCTGAATTGACAGCGTATTTTAGCCGGTTCCACGATGCGTCAATGCCTGCACTTTCATGGCAAAGCTGGACTGATCTTGTGCCTGCTGCGAAATCGGGAGATCTTATCCGTGATGGCGGGTTTGAAGGTATTGATGCGCCTCCGCCCTATAATTGGAGCTTCTACCAGTCGGACGGGGTTTATGCTGAGCGTGTGGCGAATCCGAAAGGTGTAGGGCGTGCGCTCTATCTTTCATATGGTGGAGACAGCCTTGCAAACTTTGCCAATCAGATGCTGGCGCTTAAGCCCGGCACGTACCGGCTTGCGCTTAATGTCTATGCCGAAGCTGCAACCACGAAAAATCAGTTCATTCTCTATCTGCGTTGTGGCGGGATCAATACGACACGCGAGATTGAAAAAATCGATCTCACAGCCACACTGGGGCAATGGTCAACCAAGCGTCTTGATTTCAAAGTGGATACCGGCTGCCCGACACAGCAAATCTGGGTTAGCGGTTTAGGCCGACCGGGGTCAAAGGATGCGACTATGTGGCTCGATAACGTCAGGCTTACACCATTGTGATGATCGCTGTACAAACGCCGGTGCCTACCTCGGCTAGTGCGCAGCCGTCTTCAGCAAAAGAAGATGTTCGTGCATTTTGGGATGAAGCTTCGTGCGGAGAAGCCCTTTATCTCGCAGGCCAAACAGCCGCCGATTATGACCGGCAGGCCAAAGCACGTTACCATCTTGAGCCTTATATTAAAGAGTTTGCGCGCTTCGGTGATGCGCAGGGCAGGCGCGTGCTGGAGATTGGGGTCGGTCTTGGCGCTGATCATGAACAATTTGCCCGATCGGGTGCTCTTCTGTCGGGGGTTGATCTTACCGACCGTGCGATAGCGAATACTCGGCAGCGGCTGGCCGTTTTTGAATTGCAATCCAATTTGCAAGTCGGCGATGCAGAGGCGCTTCCTTTTTCTGATGCAACATTTGATATGGTCTATTCGTGGGGGGTTATTCATCACTCGCCTGATACGCCCACTGCTGCAGATGAGATATTGCGTGTGCTTGCCCCCGGTGGGCGTTTCGCGGTCATGATTTACCATCGCTACAGTATGGTCGGCTATATGCTGTGGTTCCGTTATGCGTTGCTTAAGCTGCGCCCGTTTCAGTCGCTTGACGATATTTATAGTCAATATCTCGAAAGCCCCGGAACCAAGGCTTATAGCCTTGCCGAGGCCAAGGCGTTGTTTGCACGCGCAGAACGTGTGGAGGCACGAACCGTGCTGACCCATGGTGATTTGCTTGAAGGTCAGGCTGGCCAGCGGCATACTGGATGGATGCTCAATGTTGCGCGCCGTTTGTGGCCACGGCGATTGATCAAAACGCTGTTTCCAACGCATGGGCTCTTTTTGCTCGTTGAGGGATACAAGCCAGTGGTCGGCAAATAGGCTATGTGCGGTATTGCTGGGTTCTTGGGGCAGTATTCGCGCGAAACGGCTCTGGCGATGCGGGAGCGGATTGCCCATCGCGGCCCCGATTCCCAGGGGCTTTATTTTGATGGTGCAGCAGGCATCGCGCTTGGCCATCGCCGGTTATCAATCGTTGATCTCTCCGAAACAGGCAGCCAGCCTATGGATGATCAATCAGGACGTTATGTTATTTGCTATAATGGCGAAGTTTATAATTTCCTTGATCTTCGCGCCGAGCTTGAAGCGACAGGCCACCAATTTCGCGGGCGATCCGATACCGAGGTCGTCCTGGAACTCTTCGCTCGCTCGGGCACGGCGAGTTTTGCACGGCTCAACGGGATATTTGCGTTAGCGATCTGGGATAAGCGCGATCATATTCTCACGATTGCGCGTGATGGGGTTGGTACCAAGCCACTCTATCTTACCCGAACAGCACAGGGCCTAGCGTTCGCTAGTGAACTTAAAGCGTTACTCGCCCTTCCCGATCTCGATAAGCGGCTCGATCATGAAGCGGTATCGGCTTATATCTCCTACCTCTGGTCGCCCGGTGAGCGGACTATGTTCAAGGCCGTGCGTAAGCTGAGGCCGGGTAGCTGGCTCTCGATTGGCCCAGATCAAAACGAAGCATCAGGCCAGTTTTATACCATGCCAAAGCCTGCGCCGGATTTCACGCTTTCCGATTTAGGCCTAATTGGCAGGACTGGCGAAATGCTTGCCGGTGCGGTCGAGCGGCAGATGATCACCGATGTCGAGGTTGGCGCATTCCTATCGGGCGGGCTCGATTCAAGCGCAATTGTTGCGTTTGCACGTCATCAGTCGCCGAGTGATCAGGCAATGCAATGCTTCACGATTGATTATGATCAAACAGCAGGTGAAGCGCCCGAGCTTGAGGCGGATTTGCCCTATGCCGAGCGCGTGGCTGATCATCTTGGGGTCAGATTACACAAAGTCGCTGTCGATTCGCGCATCGCGTATGAATTTGAGCAATTGGTCTATATGCTCGATGAGCCGCAGGCCGACCCCGCTGCGCTCAATAACTTGATGATTTCGGCGTTGGCGCGCCAGAATGGTATCAAAGTATTGCTGAGCGGCACGGGCGGCGATGACCTTTTTACCGGCTACCGGCGGCATCTCGCGGCGGGCTACGACGGTATCTGGGATAAGGTTCCTGCTGTCGCACGGCGTTCAATAGCGGCGGTCGCGCGCAACATCCTCCCTGCAACCGGACGTGCGCGGCGCGTTCGCAAATTGCTTGAAGGCATTGATCGCAGCCCGGCTGAGCGTGCGATCGGTTATTTCGAATGGCTTTCTGCGGAGCGGGCCTGCGCGCTTATACATGCCGATTTTCGTCCATTGCCGAGTGACACCCGCTTGCCGATGTACACTACGCTTGCAGCACTGGGTGATGCCACTGCCCTTGATCGGGTCATGTGGCTTGATCAGCACCATTTTCTTGCCGATCATAATCTCAATTATACTGACAAAACCGGGATGGCGCGAGGCGTTGAAATCAGAGTGCCGTTTCTTGATCGCGAAATGATTGCATGGGCTGCTCAAGTGCCTGACAGCGCCAAGATGCGCGGCGGCGTTACTAAATGGGTTTTACGCAAGGCTATGGAGCCTTACTTGCCCTATGATGTTATATATCGGCCAAAAGCAGGCTTTGGTGTGCCGCTACGATCATGGCTTCGCAATGAATTGCGGCCAATGCTCGAAGATTTGCTCTCCCCCGAAACGCTGGCCAAACGCGGGCTGTTCGATATCAGCGCAGTTTCCCGATTGCGTCAGAATACCATGAGCGGTCGCGAAGATGGAAGCTATTCATTGCTCGCGCTGATGGCCATTGAGCTATGGTGTCGCCAATTCGTTGATACCAGCGATGGCGGAACCAATCATGCACTTTCGGGCGCATAACGATGCAGCCTTAAAAGGGGTATCGCCGCGATTAGTTGTGGCTGGCGCGACCCCAGCGTAACGTGCGCGCTCGTCATCCGTAAAGCTGCGCCTTGCTTTCGCCATCATTGTCACCTATCTAGTGTGCAGCGCAGCAAAGCATGATGCTTTGCCTGATCGTGGCAGCGTGATTGTTCGGCTTGTTCGAACCGCCCCTGATCCTAACGCGTGTTAGCCCAAAGGCTTCCCTTTTCACGCGGGTTGTCAAAACAAACCCCGCTTGTTGGCGTCGCGTATCTGCGCACGTTTGACTGTATTTACTGAAAGACTTTTATGACTCAATTCTCCGATCTTGGCCTGTCCAAGCCGATCCTCGCTGCGCTTGCAGCAAAGGGTTACACCGCCCCAACGCCAATCCAGACGCAGGCGATTCCGCCGCTGCTGCTTGGCCGCGATCTGCTCGGCATTGCGCAAACCGGTACGGGTAAGACCGCTGCCTTTGCGCTGCCAACGATCCAATATCTTGAAAATGATCCGCGCCCACGCGCGATCCGTGCAATCCGCGTCCTCGTCCTTTCGCCGACGCGCGAATTGGCCGCACAGATTGCCAAATCATTCCAGGATTACAGCCGCCACATGAAGATTTGTGTTGAAACCGCATTTGGCGGCGTGCCAATCAACCGCCAGATTCGCGCGCTGACCGCAGGGGTTGACGTTCTCGTCGCGACGCCGGGCCGCCTGATGGATTTGATCGAACAGCGTGCGGTGACGCTCAAAAATGTCGAAATTTTCGTACTTGATGAGGCTGATCAAATGCTTGATCTTGGGTTTATCGAGCCACTCAAGCGCATCGACAAGATGCTCCCCAAAGAGCGTCAGTCGCTATTTTTCTCGGCTACCATGCCAAAGGCGATTGCTGAGCTTGGCGCGCGCTTCCTGAATGATCCGGTCAAGGTTGCCGTGACGCCGGTTGCTTCAACCGCTGAACGCGTCAAGCAATATGTCACCTTCGTCAATCAGGCCGAGAAGCAGGCACTGCTCACCATTTCGCTCGCTGCGGAGCCGATTGAACGCGCGTTGATTTTTTCACGTACCAAGCACGGTGCAGACCGGATTGTGAAGCATCTTCACGCCGCTGATATCGGCTGTGCGGCGATCCATGGCAACAAATCGCAGCCACAGCGCACGCAGGCGCTTCAGGCATTCCGCAAGGGTGATATAAAAATCCTCGTCGCGACCGACATTGCCGCGCGCGGGATTGACGTTTCGGGCGTCAGTCATGTCTATAATTTTGATATGCCCAACGTGCCGGAACAATATGTCCACCGCATTGGCCGCACTGCGCGTGCGGGTGCCGATGGCCTCGCGATCAGCTATGTGTGCGGCGAAGAAAAGGGTTGGCTCAAGCAGATCGAAAAACTCACCGGCGTTCGTCTTGATCCCGTCCCGCTGCCCGCCGATTTTGACGCACAGCGCGCCAAGCTGCCAAAGCCTGCTGCTGGCTCAGGCGACCGTGGCCGCGATCAACCACGGCGCGGCGATGCGCGTCGCCCGGCTCCTGCAGGTGCAGCGCGCGAAGATCGGCCACGTCGCCCTTTCCGCCCGCAACGCAAACCCGGTGGCGTTGGTGCGCATAAGGGCGCAGTTCAACGCACCGGCGGACGTTAAATTCAAAAGGGGTAGGGAAACCTACCCCTTTGCCAATTGCGCGCCCATCATGGCGTGGAGCATATTGACCGCCTTGAGTGGCCGGACCATCACCTTGAAGCGCGTGATGAGATCATCCTCATTCCACCAGATCATATCGATCCCGTTGACCTTAATGCCCTCGATGGTTTGTTCAAATTCGAGGATGGCGGAGCGTTCGCCGCGCCATTCGTTCAAATAGACAAAGCCGTCGCCACCGAGCACCTTCGCTGCGCTCCAGAGATATTTGAACGTGATGTCCTTGCCAGCTTGCGGTGTGTGAACCACAGGTGATTCAAACACGACATCATCAGCGAGCATCGCGGCGAGGCTTTCGGCGCTTGGATGCGCCATATAGCCGTGCCATTTATCAAGTGCGCTCATCACTTATACTCCGCTGGGATCGCGTCGGGCTGGGCATCGCCAAGCTCTGATCCGCCGTCAACATTAAGGATCGCGCCCGTGATATAACGCGCGCTATCGCTCGCGAGGAAGAGTGCTGCCTCGGCAATATCGCTCTTGGTGCCATAATCACGCAGTGCAATTCGTCCCTTGATCACTGCCTCTGCCTGATCATCGGGTGCGAGGCGGAGCATCCCTTCGGTATCGGCAATCGGCCCCGGCGAAATCGCATTGACGCGCACACCCGCTGGCCCCCATTCCATTGCGAGGCATTTGGTGATCATGTTGACGCCCGCCTTTGCCGCGCAGGCATGGATCTGGAACATCATTGGCTTCACTGCCTGACCCGCCGTAATCGTGATCAGCGACGCACCAGGCTTATTCAAATGCTCAAAGCTCGCCCTGAACACATTGAACGTGCCGAGCAGATCAATATCGACAACCGTTTTGAACGCATTGGCGCTCATCCCGAGTGCTGGCGCCAAGAAATTTCCAGCGGCACCTGACAGCACGATATCAATCTTGCCATAGGCGGCGACGGTCTGCGCAAATGCCTCTTGAAGACGAGCATAGTCGCGGACATCGCCGGGCAGTCCCAGCACATCATGGCCTTCATCAACCAGCATCTTTGCGGCGGCCTCTACCCGATCTACCTTGCGGCTCAGGATCGCGACTTTTGCGCCGTGCGCGGCAAATTGCCGTGCGATTTCAAAATTAATGCCGGTTGATCCACCTGCGACAAAGGCGACCTTGCCCGCCAAAACATCGCTCCTGATTGCCTGTCCCATACTCTCTCCCTTGTTTGAAGCGAGCATAGTGAAACAAAGCAGCGGCGGGTGCAAATCATCTGCACCCGCCGGATCAAGTTTAGGATCAGGCCGTAACCTGCGGCTGAGCCCCACGCGTTTTCCAGAGCGACCAGCCAACACCGCCAGCCAAAATCGCAAAGGTGACCCCAAGCGAAACCGGCGGCGGAATTTTGGCAAGGCCAAGCATATCAGCAACGAAAATTTTCGAGCCGATAAACACAAGCAGCACTGCAAGCGCGTATTTGAGATAGTGGAAACGGTGCACCATTGCGGCAAGTGCAAAATACAGCGCGCGCAATCCCAAAATTGCGAAGATGTTCGATGTGTAGACAATGAACGGATCGGTCGTGATCGCAAAGATCGCGGGCACACTATCCACCGCAAACACCAGATCTACAATCTCAACCATGATCAGCGCAAGGAAGAGCGGCGTCATGAACCAAGCGAGCTTGCCCGTTTTGGAGTCATTCTGCTTGACCCAGAATTTTTCATCATGAAGCTTATCGGTCACGCGGAAGCGTTTGCGGATGAATTTGAGCACCGGGTTGGCCTCAACATCATAGACTTTTTCGGCTGAACGCCACATTTGAATACCTGTGACGATCAGGAATGCCGCAAAGACATAAAGCACCCAGTTGAACTGCTCCACCAACGTCGCACCAAGCCCGATCATGATCGCGCGCAGGACAATAACGCCGAGTATCCCCCAAAACAGTACCCGGTGCTGATACAGACGCGGCACGGCGAATGTCGTGAAGATCATCGCGATAACGAAGACATTATCCATCGCGCGCGATTTTTCGATGACGAAGCCTGTGACGTAAGCGAGCGCAGGCGCTTCACCCAAATACCATCAGACCCAGCCACCAAAGCCAAGTCCAAGCGCGATATAGCCCGCCGAAAGCATCAAGCTTTCACGCACACCAATTTCACGCTGATCCTTATGAAGTACACCCAGATCAAGTGTGAGTAGAAGTGCAACCACACCCATAAAGCCTAGCCACATCCACACTGGCTTTCCCAGCCAGATAATATCCAAAAATTCCATGATAATCCCTGTTTTCCATTATAAACCGAAAAGGGCTGGCGGAGACAAAGAGGGGGTGTGCCGCCGCCAGCCAGAGCATGATCAGGGTGGCAAGAATGCACTTGCCTATTGATCACACTCTATTCCGATAAGTTAGGCCGTTCGCAGCGACGGGCGACTGATCGCTAGCTGGTGAAGCCGATCCTTAACCGCGAGCTTGAGCTTCTTGAGCCGCTGAATCTTTGCCACATCGGGCCAGCGCCGCGAGCGTTGCGCGCGGATTTCATCATCTAGCCGACGGTGAACGGTGAGAAGGCGGTAAGATATAACGGACATAATGCCACTCCATGTTTCAGTGTTACTGGATCGGAGGGGTATCAGTGCGGTTGCGCCAAACGCTACAGGGCCAAAAGCACCGGAGACTTCTCCGATGCGGTCCGACATCACGTCTCAGTTTCCTGAAAACGCCAGAGGGGCCCGGCCCGCGAATCTTTTATTATCAGAAAAAACCAAAAATTCAAGAGTAGCGATTATGGCGATTCCAAATTAGGAAACATCCCCATGAAGAAACTTCGCAAAGCTGTATTTCCTGTTGGTGGCCTTGGCACCCGTTTTTTGCCCGCAACCAAGGCAATGCCCAAGGAAATGCTCACCGTTGTTGATAAACCGTTGATCCAATACGCGGTTGATGAGGCGCGTGAGGCGGGTATCGAACAAATGATTTTCGTAACGGGGCGTGGCAAATCCGCGCTCGAAGATCATTTCGATATTAGTTATGAACTCGAAACCACCATGCGCGAGCGTGACAAAGCGCTTGATGCGATTGAGGGCACGCGGTTTCGCCCCGGTGAAGTCATTTACGTCCGCCAGCAGGAGCCAATCGGGCTTGGCCACGCCATTTGGTGTGCGCGCCATATTGTCGGGGATGAGCCGTTTGCGATTTTTCTGCCCGACGAGCTCATGGTCGGTGCGCCCGGCTGTATGAAGCAGATGGTCGAGGCCTATAATGAGGTTGGTGGCAACATCGTTTGCGCGCTTGAAGTGGAGCCTGAAGAGACGCGCAAATACGGGATTATTTCGCCCGGTGCCGCGAACGGCAAACTGACCGAGGTGCTTGGGCTGATTGAAAAACCTGCGCCCGGTACAGCACCATCAAATCTGATGATCCCAGGTCGCTACATCCTTCAACCCGAAGTGATGCGCGTGCTTGAAAATCAGGCGCGCGGGGCTGGTAATGAAATCCAGCTCACTGATGCTATGGCGCAAATGATTGGCACCCAGCCCTTCCACGGCTTTCACTTTGAAGGCCGCCGCTTTGATTGCGGTGATAAGGCTGGCTTTATTACGGCCAACATTGCGCTCGCGCTTGATCGGGCAGATATTGGCCCGGTGGTCAAAAACTGGCTGGATCAGCAGTCGCTTTGATCAGGCCGCGCGCCGGGATGTGTCATTGAGCCAAGCACGCGCCTGACGCTGGGCTTCGGCAATTTCACGCGCAGTCATATCGTCTGCGATTTCGGCGCGGCATTCTTGGCCCCGTTCGTTGCCGCGAAGTGCAGCAAGATTGAACCATTTGTGCGCTTGCACCAGATCAACCTCTACCCCGCCAGTTCCTGACGAATAAGCAATGCCCAGATCATAAAGCGCATTGGTATCACCATAAGCCGCATCGGCCATCCGGCTTTTGATCAAAAAATTTGCACTTTTGCCACTCATTCCCATGTCACTTCCCCGTTTACGTGTCTGTCAAACGCAAGTGTCACCGAAATGGTCTCAATAAATGATTAACGCCCCGCTCATTTTTTGAACCGAACCGGAAAATTATCGATCAAACGGGTACTGCCCATCCGCGCGGCCCCAAGGATTCGGGCCTCTCGATCAAGCATTTCGAGCGTTTCGAGCGATGTTGCGTCAACAAGTGCGACATAATCGACCGAAGCAAAACCGGCCTGTAGTAGCGTCGTTTTAGCATGCGCAAGGGCAGGGGCAATTGCTGCTCCGCCTTCGATTTGCGCCAGCGCTGTTTGCAAAGTGCGTGGCAAGGACAATGCTGCGCTACGCTCGTCACGCGATAAATAGGCATTGCGTGATGATAGCGCGAGGCCATCATTGTCCCGAACAATTGGAGCGCCCATAATCTCGACCCCAAGGTCAAGATCGCACACCATTCGGCGGATAACCGCCAATTGTTGCCAGTCTTTTTCACCAAACACGGCAATATCGGGCTGTACTTGGGTCAGCAATTTGGCAACAACGGTCGCCACCCCGTCAAAATGGCCCGGTCGTGCAGCGCCGCAAAGCCCATCACCAAGTTTTGCAACGCTGATCGTTGTTGCAAAACCCTGCGGATACATCACGTCCACGCCGGGCAACCAAAGTCCGGTGATCCCTGCATCTGCCAACAGCGCCGCGTCCTGTGCCTCTTGCCTTGGATAACGCGACAGATCCTCATTTGGGCCAAATTGGATCGGATTGACGAAAATCGAGACAATCACATCATCGGCAATGGCCTTTGCCTGAGTGACGAGCGCCATGTGTCCCGCGTGCAGCGCGCCCATTGTCGGTACCAGCGCGATGCGCCTTCCCGCGCCGTGCAACATGTTCACCATTTTTTTGAGCGGATCAAGATGACGGATAGTTTGCACGGTTGTCTTTGCTCCGATATGGCGAAGCGACGCCCGATGCTGGGCAGATCGCGAATATTCAAGGGGCTTTGCGCGCGTTTATGGTCGATGGGAAGACGCATTATATCGTTTTTGCTAATGAAAAGGGCGGAACCGGAAAATCAACGACAGCGGTGCATACCGCCGTTGCGCTCGCGGCGACGGGCTATTCAGTGGCCGCAATCGATTTGGATACGCGCCAAAAGACACTTACCCGCTATCTCGACAACCGTGAGGCGACCGTGCGGCGCCGTAAAATCGAATTGCCATCGCCCGTCCACGTCACGCTTGGGCTGCTGACACCCGCCGGCTTGGATCAGGAGATCGCGCGGATTGGGCGCAACGCCGATTTTGTCATCATTGACACGCCGGGGCGTGATGATCCGGTATCGCGCGCCGCGATTGCCAAGGCCGATACCATCGTTACCCCGATCAACGACAGCTTTGTTGATCTTGACCTGATTGGGCAGGTGGACGCCGAAACCTTCCGCGTCAAAAAGCCAAGCTTTTACGCCGAACTGATATGGGACTTACGCAAAGTGCGTGCGCAGAGTGACGGCGCTTCGGTTGATTGGGTTGTACTGCGCAACCGCCTCCAGCATATCGAAGCCAATAACATGCGCCGTGTCGGCAAGGCGCTTGACGAGCTTTCCAAGCGCGTCGGCTTTCGCACCATATCAGGGCTTGGTGAACGCGTGATCTATCGAGAGCTTTTTCCAAAGGGGCTGACCCTGCTTGATGTTGAAGCCATCGGCGGCATCGGGATTAGTCATATCGCTGCGCGGCAGGAGTTGCGCGAAATGGTCGCCGGCTTTGCGCTGCCCGAGCGCGAAAGCTTGCAAGCGGAATTGGAATTCGGATGATCAAGCTCCTCCTCCTGATCGCAGTCGTCGTCGCATTTTTTTACTTTGGCAAGCAGATGCTGTCGTCAGGCGCTGGTATGTCGCGCAATGAAGCCGCACGTTTGCTTGAAGTTGACCCCGATGCCAACGCCGAAACGATCCTTGCGGCACACCGCCGCCTGATTGGAAAAGTCCATCCCGATGCGGGTGGCAGTGCCGAACTCGCCGCGCGGGTCAATCAGGCGCGTGATACGCTGCTACGCAATCTCCCCCGTTAAATTTGTTGAAGAGAGTATCCCATGTCGCACATATTCAAACCGGTCGCGCTTCGCGAATATGATATTCGCGGGATCGTCGGTAAAACGCTTGGCGTTGAAGATGCGCAAGCCATTGGTCGCACTTTCGGCACACTGATCAAACGGAGCGGGGGATCAACCGTCGCAGTGGGCTATGACGGGCGCATTTCCTCACCAATGATGGAATCGGCGCTCATCACGGGCCTGATTGCCAGCGGCGTTGATGTCGTCCGCGTCGGGCTTGGCCCCACCCCGATGCTATATTATGCTGAATATATACTTGAAGGCATAGACGGCGGCATACAAATAACCGGCAGCCACAACCCCGCCGACTATAACGGCTTCAAGATGGTATTTGGTCACGCGCCCTTTTACGGCGAAGACATCCAGAAGCTTGGACGCATGGCCGCCACTGGCGATTGGGAGAGCGGGTCGGGCAGCGTCCGCGACGTCGACATTGAGGACGCCTATGTCGCGCGTCTTGCCCAAGGGTTTGACGGTGGGGCTTTCCGCATCGGTTGGGACGCCGGCAACGGTGCCGCTGGCCGCGTTATTGAAAAGCTCACCGCTATTTTGCCCGGTGAGCATCACTTGCTCTTCACCGCCATCGACGGAACCTTCCCTAATCATCATCCTGATCCAACAGTCGAAGAAAATCTCGCTGACTTGAAGGCGCTTGTCGCCGAAAAGAAGCTCGATTTCGGAGTGGCTTTTGACGGCGATGGCGACCGCATCGGGGCGATAGACAGCCAGGGCCGGGTGATATGGGGCGACCAGATTCTCTCCATATTGGCTGAATCGGTTCTAAAGCAAGTGCCAGGTGCAACAATCATCGCCGATGTGAAGGCGAGCCAGGCACTTTATGACCGGATTGCCGAACTCGGCGGCGTGCCGCTGATGTGGAAAACCGGCCACAGCCTGATCAAGGTCAAGATGAAAGAAACCGGCAGCCCGCTCGCGGGCGAGATGAGCGGGCATATTTTTTACCAACATGATTGGTACGGCTTTGATGATGCCCAATATGTCGCAGTGCGCTTCATCCGCGCGATCCGCGAACTGGGTGGATCGCTTGACGCACTGCGCGATGCAATGCCCAAATTCGTCAACACGCCCGAAATGCGCTTTCAAGTTGATGAAAGCCGCAAGTTCGCAGTGGTCGAAGAAGTGCTAGCGAGGCTTGAAGCCGCAGGCGCCGATGTCAACCGCACTGACGGCGCGCGCGTCAACACCCCCGACGGCTGGTGGCTGCTGCGCGCAAGCAACACACAGGACGTCCTCGTCGCGCGTGCCGAGGCCAAGGATCAGGCAGGGCTAGACCGGCTGATGGTGATGATCGACGATCAACTCGCCGCAAGCGGACTGGTGCGCGGGGAAAGTGTGGCGCATTGATTCGTCACATGCAACGGTCAACAATGGGAGTGTGACGAGTCTTCCCGCTGCCCTCATAAACTGGTTCGCTGCCAAGGGTTGGCAACCGCGCCGTCATCAGCTTGAAATGCTCGCGGCAGCCCAAGCAGGCGAAGATGCGCTGCTGATTGCGCCGACGGGTTCGGGCAAGACGATGGCGGGGTTCCTGCCAACGCTGGTTGATTTGATCACGTCGCCAACCGATGGTCTCCACACACTCTACATCTCGCCGCTCAAGGCGCTCGCGGTGGATGTGCAGCGCAATTTACTGACGCCGATTGAGGAGATGGCGCTCGATATCCGGGTCGAAACGCGCACGGGCGACACCCCGTCCGACCGCAAGGCGCGCCAGCGGATACGTCCGCCCCAAATCCTGCTGACCACGCCTGAATCGCTCAGCCTACTGCTGTCATACCCCGAAAGCTTCACAATGTTTGCCGGGTTGAAGACGATCATCATTGATGAAGTCCATGCCTTTGCCACGCAGAAACGTGGCGATCTGCTCAGCCTCTCAATCGCGCGACTGGCGACAATTGCACCCGCGATGCGCCGGGTTGCGCTCTCGGCAACGGTGGCCGAACCGGCGGAGTATCAGCGCTGGCTCTCGCCCAAACCGTCACGCCTCATCATCGGCGATGAAGGCGCAGCCCCCAATATCACGATCCTCTTGCCCGAGGGCGAAATTCCGTGGGGCGGCCATTCGGGTGCCTATGCCACGCCCCAAGTGATGGCCGAAATCGAGCGGCACGCGACGACGATTATCTTCTGTAACACGCGCGGTCTGGCCGAGTTGATCTTCCAGAAATTATGGGACGCAAACGAACTCAAGCTCCCTATCGGCATCCACCACGGCAGCCTTGATATCGAAGCACGGCGCAAGGTTGAAAACGCCATGGCAGCGGGCAAAATCCGCGCGCTTGTCGCCACCGCGAGCCTTGATCTGGGCGTTGACTGGGGCAATGTTGATTGCGTCATCCAGATGGGCGCGCCCAAGGGGGCCTCGCGCTTGCTCCAACGCATAGGCCGCGCCAACCACCGGCTTGATGAGGCGAGCGAGGCCATCGTCGTCCCCGGTAACCGCTTTGAATATCTTGAGGCCGAGGCCGCGCTCGACGCGATCAAAGCGGGTGAGCGTGACGGCGACCCCTTCCGCCCCGGCGGGCTAGATGTTCTCGCCCAGCATATCATGGCCTGCGCCTGCGCTGCGCCCTTTGACGCCGCGACGCTCTTCGCCGAGGTGCAGAACGCAGCCCCCTTTACAGGCGTTGACTTCGCGACGTTTGAGCGGTTGCTTCACCTCATTTCAACCGGCGGCTATGCGCTCAAGGCGTATGACAAGTTCCGCCGTTTGGTGCAGGCGCCCGACGGGCTATGGCGGGTGACGCACCCCAAATTCGCGGCCCAACACCGCCTGAACGCAGGCATCATCGTTGACGCGCCGATGATGGGCGTGCGTTTCCGCAATGGCCGCAAACTCGGGATGCTCGACGAATATTTCGCGGCCTCGCTTTCGCCGGGTGATCGCTTCTATTTCTCCGGCATCGCGCTTGAAGTGGAGAGCATGGACGCGACCGACCTATTCGTTCGCGCCACGAGCAAACGCGCGCAAATTCCCAGCTACATGGGCGCGCGGATGCCGCTCACCACCCGCCTTGCCGAGCGCGTGCGCGGGTTTCTTGCCGATCCAAGCGCATGGGCGCGCTTTCCAAAAGATGTGCGCGATTGGCTCACGATGCAGGGTAAATACTCAATCCTGCCGCACCCCGATCAACTGTTGGTCGAGACTTTCCCGCGCGATGGCCTCCATTATATGGTCACCTATAGCTTTGAAGGCTGGAACGCGCACCAATCGCTCGCCATGCTGATCACCAAACGGATGGAGGCGCGCGGGCTAAACCCCGTTGGTTTCGTCGCGAGCGATTATGCCTTCGCGATCTGGAGCCTGCAGCCCGTCACCGATCCCGTAAGCCTGTTTTCAAGTGATATTTTAACCGATGAATTTGTGACATGGGTCGAAAACAGCGCACTCCTCAAACGCGCCTTCCGCGAGGTTGCGGTGATCTCAGGCCTTGTCGAGCGCCAGCACCCCGGCAAGCGCAAATCGGGGCGGCAAGTCACTTTCTCGACTGACCTTATCTATGATGTGCTGCGCCGTTACGAGCCAAACCACATTCTCCTCGAAGCCGCCTGGGCCGACGCTCGTGCGCGGATGACCGATGTCGGACGATTAGGCACCCTCCTCGACCGCGCGGCGGCGACGATGGTACACAAAAATCTGGAGTGCATCTCCCCACTTGCTGTCCCCGTATTCGTCCTGATCGGCCGAGAGAGTGTTGCGGGCGCAGATACCGACGACGCGCTGTTGATCGAGGCGGAGGGGATCGCGGCTGAGGCTATGCAGGGGTGATTTTCCTATTTTTCGGTAGCGCCAGAAAGGCAGGGGGCACTATCGGATATCCAGTCTCTATCATATGTGGTCGGCACCATCTTGCCCGCAGGTGACGCAGATTTTTGGCCGCGCGGCTTATAATAAATCAAGGCCATACTATTATCGAATGCAGCAATTCGATCATTGTCCAGTCGCGCATTCGCTGCATCGATTTCCTGCTGCTCGACGCGGGAGCCACGGACCATGCGGATCGCGCCGTCACGGAGATCGAAAGCGCGATAATAGTTCCTACCAAATAGGCGCGTATCATATCCCCGCCCGAACGACCATTGCTGTGGTTGCGTGTCAGCCGGCAGCCGAACCGTTGTCACATCGCAGCTAAATTCGGATTGATTGTAATAAGGCAGGGCCTGATCTTGCCCCGCTGCTCTCACCCTTTTGGGGGGTGGACTAAAGCCTCCGCCTGGAAGCGTGAGGGACTTTGCTCCTTTGCCGTCATCGTCCCAGTCGACCGCTCCCATGCCGCTAATGGTCAGCACGCTTGCCTGCGTTTTTTGATCAAATCGCCATTTGACATCATCAATCGTTTGCCACACCTCGCCGTCCATCTGCTGCCGCATGCCATTAAGTAAGTCGTTGGGGGCGAGCCCGGACAGTTGCACTTGTTGTTCGAGCCCCTTGATACCCCGGGTAATTACTGTGTTCGTAATCCGCGCTGGCTGAGCGAAACCCGCTCTTGCATCAATTTCATTCAAGGTGATTTGGTCGGGCTTCGTTGCCGCGTGCCATTCAAGCCGTTCGATTGAGCTACCTTGCGCCCTGAGCGGCAATATCCATCTGTATGGGAGCACCGGATCAACACTGGGCACAACGACGGGAGGCAGTGTGCCGTCCAGATAATATTGCTTACCATCTATCTTGGCCCGCACCAGAACATGATCGAACATCTGAAGGCTTGGAAGCCTTTGGTCGAGACCATCATCGGCCCCTGTATTGCTCGCGAGCACGGGCTCCGCCTCGATGCCCAACTCAGTGAGTAGCCCTAAAAGTAAGGCTGTCTTTCCCTTACAATCGCCATATCGACGCTGCCAAGTATCCTCTGCGGTAGCAGGAGTCAGATTTCCTCCATCGAGCCCAACATATATGTATCGCACATCCTGCTGAACGAGCTTGAGTGCGGCACTCGCACGATCAAGCGGGCTTGTTTGGGTCGCGACTATGCGCTTCGCCTCCTGCTTCAGTGGCGAAGCGGCAGGAAAGGTTGCAGCCTTGCGAAATATCCCAGAAAAGCGCTCCGAAATAGAGTTCCAATTTGCAAAATCGCTGTATTGCACAATGCGTTGCCAATTATAGCGCGATGGTGCGTCTTTGGCAGGAGTCAGAGCTGGTGGGTTATCGAACCGGAACTCGACTGTTCTCTCACCATTTTGGGAGGCCGCCGCCATATCATCGGTCATCTTGATGTTGGGTTTTTGTCCTGCGATCCAACTCAATCCCATACGGTAGCGGCCAGAGGCAGGATTGCCCAAGAGCAATATCAGGCCCGCATCATTCTTGCCCAGCGTGGGATCAGTAATGCGAACCGTATGCGCAACCTCAAGCTCATCCCCCACACGCAAATCAGGAATACGCGCCACCGCTGTCAAATTGCCGTCAAGCATTGCGGCTTCTAGTTGGCCCTCACGACGCAGTATCTCAAACGACGTGTTCTGCAGAAGGTCGATGGTCTGACCGTCGCGGTGCACTCTAATGGCATGGACGGTCGGTGCGCCTGCCGCAGGATTCCAAGAAATTGACAAATTGCCGAGTTGTAAAGCGCTTGGATGAAGAATTTTTATACGGTAGCCGACATAATGTGCTTGCCCTTGCTCATCGAGATGGATCAAAGTATCCTGCCGCCGCACAAAGATTAACCCACTGGCGTCAGTTGGCACTGACATAAGTTCGGATGGAATTACCCAATCCGGCACAATGCCGCGTTGCACTTCGTCATTCTTAGCATAGGCTGACTCATGTATCAGTGCGAATGCTAGAAATATTGATAATAAAAAGCGCAATCTATTTTCCCTTAATATTGGCGGCATAATGTACGAGAGTAGCAGATATGCAAGAAAAAATGAAAATTGAGATAGGTGACCGGAACCAAATCGCTACAAGCACATGCCTTTGGCCATGCTCCTGAAACTCCAAAGCCCAACTCACCCCTCAACCATAACCCGGTTCATCCATCCACGGGGTGAAATGAGGCATGTCTTCGCTCACTTTGTCGGGATAGACCGCCGCGCGCTTTTCGAGGAATGATGTTACCCCTTCCACGGCGTCTCCACTCTGGCCGCGTGACCAGATTGCGCGGCTGTCAATCTTGTGGGCTTCCACCGGATGGGCAGCGCCGAGCATACGCCACATCATTTGGCGGGTAAGCGCAATTGAGACCGGCGCGCTTTCGGTCGTAAGGTTGTGGGCGAGGGCGCGGGCGGCGGGAATTAGATCTTGTGGTTGATGGATGGATTTGACGAGGCCGCCGGCCATTGCCTCCTCGGCACCGAAAACGCGGCCTGAGTAGCACCAGTCGAGTGCTTGGCTGATCCCTACAAGGCGTGGCAGAAACCAGCTTGAGGCGGCCTCTGGCACGATACCGCGTTTGGCAAAGACGAAGCCGAAGCGTGCTTTGGTGCTGGCCAGCCGGAAATCCATCGGCAATTGCATCGTTGCGCCAATGCCGACGGCGGCTCCATTAATCGCGCCGATTACGGGCTTTTTGCTGTTGAAGATCCGCAGCGTCAGCCGCCCGCCGCTATCACGTACGCTTTCGTGGGAATAATCAACCGAGCCGTCTTCGCGGATCGGCGATCCGTGGATCAGCCGGTCAGGGCGTTTGGTGTAATCGAATGTATCCTTGCCAGCGCCAAGGTCAGCGCCCGCACAAAAGGCCCGGTCACCAGCGCCGGTGACAATTACCGCGCGGACGCTGTCATCGGCATCGGCGATGTCGAACGCGGCGACCATTTCCAACATCATCTCGCCGGTGAAGGCATTCATCCGGTCGGGCCGGTTGAGCGTGAGGGTAAAAATCCCTTCGCTGATTTCGGTAGTGATTGTGTTATACGTCGCCATTTTGCTCTCCCTAAACTACATTTCTGTAGTGGCGCGGGAGGGGGCGTGATGGCAAGCGCTGAAAATGATTAGCCCCCTCCGTTGAAAGAGGGGGCTAGATCATTATTCGCCGTCGACGGTTTCGGCAACCGCAGGTTCTGCTACGGGCGCTGCTGCTGCCGGAGGTGTTGGCTGAAGCGATGCCTGCCAAGCACGCTGCTGCACACGAAGTGCGGCATCGCGCGAATTGGAGGTTACGCGCATCCGGTTCATGCCAGCGCCCGTTCCCGCAGGGATCAAGCGGCCAACGATGACGTTTTCCTTGAGGCCAACCAGCGTGTCTTTCTTGCCTTCAACCGAGGCCTGCGTCAGCACGCGGGTGGTTTCCTGGAACGACGCTGCCGAGATGAAGCTGCGGGTTTGCAACGACGCCTTGGTGATGCCGAGCAGGATTGGCTTGCCTTCGGCTGGCTTGCCGCCGGTGGCTTCAACCTTTTCGTTGATCGCGATCATTTCTTCACGGTCAACCTGCTCGCCAGCCAGCAGCGTGGTATCGCCGCCGTTCGTGATTTCCACCTTTTGCAGCATCTGGCGAACAATCGTTTCGATGTGCTTGTCGTTGATCTTCACGCCCTGCAGACGGTAAACTTCCTGAATTTCCGCAACGATATATTCAGCCAGCGGCTCGATGCCCATCACTTCAAGAATGTCATGCGGGTTGGGTGAGCCACCAATCAGATTGTCACCGCGCTTGACGTAATCGCCTTCCTGAACATCGATCACCTTGGATTTGGAGATCAGATATTCGACGAGTTCGCCGCCATCCTCGGGCTGAATGCCGATCTTGCGCTTGGCCTTGTAATCCTTGCCGAAGACAACGCGGCCAGAGACCTTTGCGATGATCGCATTTTCCTTGGGGATGCGGGCTTCAAACAGTTCGGCAACGCGCGGTAGACCACCGGTGATATCACGCGTCTTGGCAGCCTCACGGCTGACACGGGCAAGAACATCACCGCCTTGAACCGTGGCGCCATCTTCGACCGAAAGCATCGCGCCAGCGGCCAGCATGTAACGACCCGCTTCACCTGATGTGCTGTCAAGCAAGGTCAGACGTGGACGAAGATCAACCTTTGAACGGCCCGGACGGAATTCGGTCACAACCTTTTGCGCGATACCTGTGGCTTCATCGGTCTGTTCAACCAGCGTTTGTCCTTCGACCAGATCGACATATTTTACGATGCCGGGGTTTTCGGTGATCACTGGCATGGTGAACGGATCCCATTCGGCAATCCGCGCGCCCTTGATGACCTTACCACCGTCGGCCGCAAGCACATAGGCACCATAAGGCAGACGGTGAACCGCGCGTTCGCGGCCTTCGCTATCGACAATCGCGATTTCCCCCTGGCGTGAGAGCGAAACCGTGCGGTTCATCTTATCCTTGATGGTGCGGAGGTCACGGTATTCAAGCACACCGTCGCTTACCGCATCAAGGCTTGATTGCTCGTTGAGCTGCGCCGCACCGCCGATGTGGAACGTCCGCATCGTAAGCTGCGTGCCCGGCTCACCGATTGACTGTGCTGCGATAACGCCGACAGCTTCACCCATGTTGACGGGCGTGCCGCGTGCAAGATCACGACCATAGCATTTGCCGCAAACCCCCATCCGTGTTTCGCAAACGAGTGGCGAACGGATTTTGACTGACTGTGTGCCAATCGTTTCGATCACCACAATGTCGGCCTCATCAAGCAAAGTGCCTGACGGGATGACGATGCTATTATCCTTGGTATCAACAATATCTTCAGCCGTGGTGCGGCCAAGGATACGTTCGCCAAGCGATGCGATCGTCGAACCGCCCTGTACAATCGCCTTCATGAGAAGCGCGCGTTCGGTGCCGCAATCTTCTTCGATCACAACACAGTCTTGGCTAACGTCAACCAGACGACGCGTCAGATAGCCCGAGTTTGCGGTCTTGAGCGCGGTATCAGCCAAGCCCTTACGCGCACCGTGGGTCGAGTTGAAATATTCAAGAACGGTGAGGCCTTCCTTGAAGTTCGAGATGATCGGCGTTTCGATGATTTCGCCCGACGGCTTGGCCATCAGACCGCGCATCCCGGCAAGCTGCTTGATCTGCGCCTGGCTACCACGCGCCCCGGAGTGGGCCATCATGTAAATCGAATTGATCGGCGCTTCGCGGCCATTGGCCAATTTCTTGACCGCCTGAATTTCCTTCATCATTTCAGAGGCCACCTGATCGCCGCACCGCGACCACGCATCGATCACCTTATTGTATTTTTCCTGCTGGGTGATCAGCCCTTCCTGATACTGGTTTTCGAAATCGCGCACGAGCACGCGGGTTTCTTCAACCAAATTATCCTTGGTGTCAGGGATGATCATATCATCTTTGCCGAAGCTGATGCCTGCCTGAAACGCGTGACGGAAGCCAAGCGCCATGATCGCATCGGCGAAAAGGACGGTGTCCTTCTGGCCTGTGTGGCGGTAAACCTGATCGATGACGTCACCGATTTCCTTCTTGGTGAGAAGGCGATTGATCGTTTCGAACGGTACTTTGTGGCTCTTTGGCAGAGTTTCGCCAAGCAGCATCCGGCCCGGCGTCGTTTCAACGCGCTTCATATAGGTTGCGCCCGTTTCGTCGGTTTGCGGCACGCGGGTGATGATCTTGGTGTGAAGCGTGACGGCACCTGCGTGAAGCGCCTGGTGCACTTCCTGCATGTCAGACATCAACATGCCTTCGCCGGGTTCGCCTTCCTTGAGCATCGACACATAATAGAGACCCAGCACCATATCCTGCGATGGCACAATGATTGGCTTACCGTTGGCGGGCGAGAGGATGTTGTTGGTCGACATCATCAACACGCGCGCTTCAAGCTGGGCTTCCAGCGAAAGCGGAACGTGAACCGCCATCTGATCGCCATCGAAATCGGCGTTGAATGCCGAGCAGACCAGCGGGTGAAGCTGGATCGCTTTGCCTTCAATCAGCACAGGCTCAAAGGCTTGAATGCCAAGACGGTGAAGCGTTGGTGCGCGGTTGAGCATTACGGGATGTTCGCGGATCACCTCATCAAGGATGTCCCAAACTTCCTTGCGTTCCTTTTCGACCCACTTCTTGGCTTGCTTCAAGGTCATTGAAAGACCCTTGGCGTCAAGGCGCGAGTAGATGAACGGCTTGAACAGTTCGAGCGCCATTTTCTTGGGCAGCCCGCACTGGTGCAGCTTGAGTTCTGGCCCGGTCACGATGACCGAACGCCCCGAATAATCGACGCGCTTGCCGAGCAAATTCTGACGGAAGCGGCCCTGCTTGCCTTTCAGCATATCGGACAGTGATTTTAGCGGACGCTTGTTCGCGCCCGTAATCGTGCGGCCACGGCGACCGTTATCGAACAACGCATCGACCGATTCCTGAAGCATCCGCTTTTCATTGCGGACGATGATGTCAGGCGCGCGAAGCTCCATCAGGCGCTTCAAACGGTTGTTACGGTTGATCACGCGGCGATAGAGATCGTTCAAATCCGACGTCGCGAAACGACCACCATCAAGTGGAACGAGTGGACGCAGTTCAGGCGGGATCACCGGAATGACCTGAAGGATCATCCATTCGGGGCGGTTGCCCGATTCAATGAAGCTTTCAACGACCTTCAAACGCTTGATGATCTTCTTGGGCTTGAGTTCGGATTTGGTCGTCGCCAGCTCTTCGAGCAGCGCGACCTTTTCGCCTTCAAGATCAAGCTCTTCAAGCATCCGGCGGACAGCTTCGGCCCCAATGCCAGCCGAGAAGGCGTCTTCGCCATACTCATCCTGCGCATCAAGCAGCTCATCTTCGGTCAAAAGCTGATATTTGGTCAGTGTCGTGAGGCCGGGCTCGATCACGATATAGGCTTCGAAATAGAGCACGCGCTCAAGCTGCTTCAACTGCATATCAAGCAGGAGGCCGATGCGCGATGGCAGCGATTTCAGAAACCAGATGTGCGCAACCGGCGCAGCCAGTTCGATATGGCCCATCCGCTCACGGCGCACCTTGGATACGGTGACTTCAACGCCGCATTTTTCGCAGACGATGCCCTTATATTTCATGCGCTTATACTTGCCGCACAGGCATTCATAATCCTTGATCGGGCCAAAGATACGCGCGCAGAACAGGCCGTCACGCTCTGGCTTGAACGTGCGGTAGTTGATGGTTTCAGGCTTTTTGATTTCGCCAAAGCTCCATGAACGGATGCGCTCTGGCGAGGCGATCCCGATCTGGATTTGGTCAAAAGTCTCTGGCTTGGCGATTGGGTTCGCGAAATTGGTCAGTTCGTTCATTACTTATTCCTTCCAAAGCCCCCCTCCCGCAGTGGGGAGAGGGTTAGGATTATTATTCAGCAGCAATTGCCATGCCGTCTTCACCGAAGGTTTCGGCAATCGACGTCAGTTCGACATTAAGGCCAAGCGAGCGCATTTCCTTGACGAGAACATTGAAGCTCTCGGGGATGCCTGCTTCAAATGTATCATCGCCCTTGACGATCGCTTCATAGACTTTGGTGCGACCGATCACGTCATCGGATTTGACCGTTAGCATTTCCTGAAGCGTGTAGGCAGCGCCATACGCCTGAAGCGCCCAGACCTCCATTTCGCCGAAGCGCTGTCCGCCGAACTGCGCCTTGCCGCCCAGCGGCTGCTGGGTGACGAGGCTGTAGGGCCCGAT
>JBBTEI010000045.1:0-11568 GCA_038042405.1 Pseudomonadota bacterium | reverse complement strand
TCGGCTCCGGCAGAGCTTCAGCGCACACTTGGTGAGGTTGTGCGTCAGCTTGATACTCGGCGTGAGCAGGTGTTGGTCGAAGCGATTATCATCGAGATTTCAGACACTGCGGCAAAGCGGCTTGGCGTTCAATTCCTGCTTGGTGGCGCTCCCGGTAGCAGCATCCCGTTCGCCGCGACCAACTATTCAAATACCGGGCCAAATTTGCTGACGATTGCAGGCGCGGTCGGTGCACGCGAGCTTGACCGCAGCACCACGACGGTCAACGGCAATACCACAACCACAACCAATGGCAGCGCAACAAGCGATCAGCTTGCGCAGGCGGCCGTCACCTCGATCCTCGGCGCGACGGGCGGTTTTGGCGGCTTTGCTACCAACATCGGTAAAAACGGCATTTTCGGAACGATCATCAATGCAGTGAGCCAGGATAATAAATCGAATATCCTCTCAACCCCGTCAATCCTGACACTCGATAATCAGGAAGCAAAGCTGCTTGTCGGGCAGGAAATTCCGATTACTACGGGCGAGCAATTGGGCCAGAATTTCGACAATGCTTTCCGCACGGTTCAGCGACAGAATGTCGGCATCCAGCTTGAAGTGAAGCCGCAGATTAATGCGGGTGGATCGATCAAGCTGTTCATTCGTCAGGAAGTCAGTTCGATCGCCGGGCCGGTATCAAACAATTTTTCGGATCTAATCCTCAACAAGCGTGAAATCCAGACGACAGTTACGATTGACGATGGCCAGATCGTTGCACTCGGCGGGTTGCTTGATGATAATGAGCGGCGGACGATTGAGAAAATCCCGCTGCTCGGCGATATTCCAGGGCTTGGCGCGCTGTTCCGTTCAAAAGCAAAATCGCGGCAGAATACCAATTTGATGGTATTCATTCGCCCGACGATACTCCGCTCAGCCGCCGATGCACGCGCGCTTGCTGAGCTTCGTTACGGCTATGCGCGTGATCAGCAGCTTTTGCTTCGTCCCGATCAAGAACCCAGTCTTGATCAACTGGTACGCGAATATATGGGGGCCGAACCACCTATTGCACTGCCCGGTAGTGCGGATGCGCTTCCACCATCCCAACCGGCTGCGGCTCCTCCTGTCCCCGGTAAACCCGAGATTATCATTCCCGAGGTTAAAAGCTCCACGCAGCGGATTCGTCCGGTTGAATTGCCGCCAAGCGAGCCAAAAAAATGAGTGAGACCGACACGACCATTGATGCGCGTCCGGCAACTCTGCCTTATGGGTTCGCGCGCAAATTCGGCGTTGTGATTGATCGGATGGATGGGGAAACTGTGAGTGTTTCTTTGCGGGAAGGTGCCGATCCGCATATCCTGCTTGAAGTGCGGCGGCATCTGGCGCGGGCATTTGGGGTCTCGCATGTTAGTCCGGCACGTTTTGATGAATTGCTCTCAACCACCTACGCGATGGACGGTGAAGCAGCGGCGATGGCGGCAGGCTCGCTTGGCCTTGGCGATGATCTTGATCTGATTGCGGGCGGAATGCCAAGCGCTGAAGATTTGCTTGATAGCAGCGACGATGCTCCCGCAATCCGCCTGATTAACGGCATTATTGCTGATGCTGTACGGCAGGGTGTGTCTGATATCCATATTGAACCTTATGAAAGCGGGCTGGTCATCCGGATGCGGATTGACGGGATATTGCGAGAAACGCTCCGGATGCCAGCGCATGTTGCACCCGTTATCGTTAGCCGGATCAAAGTGATGGCGCGGCTTGATATTGCCGAGCGGCGCTTGCCACAGGATGGCCGGATTGGCCTGACGTTGGGCGGAAAACAGCTTGATGTTCGCGTTTCAACGCTGCCCGCGCGCGGCGGCGAACGTGTGGTGCTGCGTATTCTTGATAAGGATAATGCCGGGATCACGCTCGATGGGCTCGGGATGGCCGCCGCGATCAACACACTTCTGCGCGATGCTTTTGCCGAGCCAAACGGGATTATCCTTGTTACCGGGCCAACGGGTTCGGGCAAAACAACGACGCTTTACGCCGGGCTGCGTTTGCTCAATGATGGCACACGCAATATCCTCACCGTTGAAGATCCGGTTGAATATGCAGTTGATGGGGTCGGCCAAACGCAAGTGAACCCGAAGGTTGGGCTGACCTTCGCGGCGGGGCTGCGCGCGATCCTGCGCCAAGATCCTGACGTGGTAATGGTCGGCGAAATTCGTGACCGTGAAACAGCAGAGATTGCGGTGCAGGCCTCGCTCACCGGGCACCTCGTGCTTTCGACGGTTCACACTAACGATGCGGTCGGCGCAATTACGCGGATGCGTGATATGAAGGTTGAGCCATTCCTGCTCGCCTCAACGCTACGTGCGGTTCTGGCGCAGCGGCTTGTGCGCCGGCTCTGCCAAAGCTGCCGCAAGCCCGTGATGGCCGATGCTGCGGTAAGGGCGCTCCTTGTGCTTGTCGAGGGCAGTGTCATTTATGAGGCTTCCGGTTGTGATGCGTGCAGCGGCAGCGGCTATAAGGGCCGGATTGGCGTCTTCGAGGCGATCCGGATTGACGATACGATCCGCCGCCTGATCAATGAAGGCGGCGACGAGATTGATATCGCAACCTACGCTTATGCGAATGCACAGAACCTGACATCGGCCGCGCGTGCGCTTGTTCGTGAAGGGCTGACAACGCCTGAAGAGGCGATCCGCATCTCGCGTCGTGACTCAAGCGATGACTGAGTTTGTCTATGTCGTGATCGATGTCGCAGGCAAAGAGCGGCGCGGTCGGGTGAGCGCTGAAAACGTCGATGCCGCGCGCTCGGATCTGATCAAGCGCAAATTCTATATTGTCCAGATTGAGCAGGGGAGTGGTGCTGTGCCGCGATCCGCCCCGCTGATTTCGGGGCTGAGCTTGGGCCGCAGAAACGTATCAACCAAACAATTGACACTATTTACCCGTCAACTCGCAACGCTCACCCAAGTCACTCCGCTTGAAGAATCGCTGCGTACAATCTCGCTACAAACCGAACAGCCCCACGTCCGCAAGGCGATAGCGACGGTTCATGCTGGCGTATTTGAAGGCCGCCGTCTTGCGGACGCGATGGCGCGTGAGGGTAAAAGCTTTCCGCCGCTCTACCGCGCGATGGTATCCGCCGGTGAAAGCGCGGGCACGCTGCCGATCATCCTCGAACGGTTGTCGATCCTGCTCGAACGCCAGGCGGTGGTACGCAGTAAGGTTATCACTGCGCTGGCCTATCCGATTGTGCTCGCAATCGTCGCAATATTTGTTGTCGGCGCGCTGATGATTTTCGTGGTGCCAAAAGTGGTTGAGCAATTTGATACGGTGGGCCAGCAATTGCCGATGCTGACGCGGATTGTGATCTGGCTGTCAGACTTTCTGGCGAATTGGTGGTGGGCACTGCTCATCGCGCTTGGGCTGGGCCTCGCACTCGGCTGGCAGGCGCTGCGTGATCCGAAGCTGCGGCTGCGGTTTGATGGCTGGCTGCTGCGCATACCGCTGTTCGGGCGCCTGATCCGCGATCTTCATGCCGCGCGCATGGCACGTACTCTTGCGACAATGGTGGCGAGCCGTTTGCCGCTTTACGAAGGTCTCTCGCTAACCACGCAGACGGTGCATAATCGCGCTTTGCGCGCGGCGTCTGAAGAGATTGTTGAGGCCATTCGTGGTGGTGGTAGTCTCTCTGCTGCGCTCAAACGCACCGCCGTTTTTCCGCCATTGCTCGTTTATCTCACCGCATCAGGCGAAACCTCAGGCCAGCTTGATACCATGCTTGAGCGCGCCGCCGATTATCTTGAGCGTGAATTTGATAGCTTTACGGCCGCCGCACTGTCGATGCTTGAGCCCGCAATTATCGTCCTGATGGGCAGCATTGTTGCAGCGATTGTGCTATCGATCCTGCTTCCCATTCTCCAACTCGAATCGCTTGCGGGCGCATGAGGTTTTTAATGCGTGACTCCGAAAAGGGTTTTACTCTTATTGAATTGATGGTTGTGATTGTGATCCTCGGCTTGCTGTCAGCAGTGGTCGTGTTCAACGTCCTGCCCAATCAGGATAAAGCGATGGTGGTCAAGGCCAAGGCCGATATCGCGCAGATTGAACAAGCGATGGAAATGTATAAGCTCAACAACCTTACTTACCCATCAGGGGCGGACGGGCTTCAGGCTTTGGTGAGGGCCCCTGCGGGTCTTAGCCAGCCACAGCGGTATCAGCCCGGTGGATACATCAAAAGGCTGCCCAAAGATCCGTGGCAACGTGATTATATTTACGCCAATCCGGGGCGGCGCAGCGCGATTGATATCTATTCACTTGGTGCCGACGGAGCCGAGGGAGGCGAGGGCGAGAATGCGGATATCAGCAACGCCGAATGAGGCTGAGCACGGCTTCACGCTCATTGAACTCATGGTCGTCATTGCGATCATCGGCACCTTGTCAGCGGCTGTGATTTTCAATTTGCCTGATCCGCGCGGCACTTTGATTGATGAGGCAGAGCGTTTTGCCGCGCGTGCCGTTGCCGCGCGCGATGAAGCGGTGATTACCGCGCGAGAAACCCGCGTTCGCGTAACGCCTACCGGCTATGCGTTTGAAAAGCGGCGGCGCGGCGAGTGGACGGTGATTGACGGAAAGCCGCTTTTGCCCGCCAATTGGAATGAAGGCACACAGGTGAGCGCGGCGGAGATCGTCTTTGATCCAACCGGCCTTGCCAGTGCCACCCAGCGCATCCTGATTTCGCGTGACGGTGCGCGCGTCACCGTTGATTTGGGTATGGATGGAACGATCCGTGTCGCGGGGTAAATATGTGCGCGAACGTGGCTTTACGCTTATCGAAATGATGGTGGCGCTTGCGGTGTTCAGCCTTGCCGCGCTCGCGCTGTTGCGTTTGCAAGGGGCGACGGTGAGCAGCACGGCGGTAATTGAAACACGCGCGCTAGGCCAGATTGTTGCCAATAACCTTGCGGTTGAGGCGCTAACCGATCTTGTACCCCCGCCCTTGGGCAAAAGCGAAGGCGTCATCGAAAATGGTGGCCGCAAATGGCGCTGGAGCCGCACCACCAAACGGACGGCAGACGTTCGTATCGTCCGCATTGATATCGGCGTGGTTGATGAATTTGGCCGCCCCGGCGGCGTGCTCAGCCTTGCGAGAGCCGTCCAGTGATGCCGCGTAAAAACGCTACGCAAGCAGGCTTCACGCTTGTCGAACTGATGATTTCGCTGTTTATCTTCGGGATGCTCTCAGCAGCCGGGGTCGGGCTTTTGTCATATAGCACACAAGCGCAAGCGGTCACGGCGCAGCGGCTTGAAGGCGTCGCGGCGGAGCGGCGGCTGACCGCGATCCTAACGAACGACCTCGCCCAAGCCGTCGCGCGGATCAGTCGCGATCTTACCGGAGCGCCTGAACCGGCATTTCGTGGTGGGCAGGGGCCGGTTCTCCTGCGCTACGTCCATGCTGGCAGGGCGAATAGTGGAGATGCAGCGCGGAGTGGTATTCAACGGGTTGAGTGGCGACTGAACCAAGCACGCCTTGAACGGATCACGCGCCCACTCGTTGACGGTGCGTCCGATGCAGAGCCGACTATCATGGCAGAGAATGTCGAACGCGTTGCCTTGCGCTTCCGCAACGAAGGCGTTTGGCTGGCTGACTGGGCACCCAGCGATCCGCTCGAACTGCCCGAGGCGGTCGAACTGACGATCACCCGCAAAGGCGTAGCACCGCTCACCCGACTGTTTCTGGCAGGAGCAGGCTATTGACACCGCGCCTAAAGCCACCTCAATCCGAAACCGGGGCTGCGTTGCTCACTGTGCTAATGCTCGTTGCGGTCATCGGCGTAATCGCGGCGGCTTCGCTTGAGCGGATGAAGATCGCGACGCGTCAGTCGATTAACATGGTCGCGATTGATCAGGCGCGCGGATATGGGCTGGCGGCGGAAAGCATTGCGCTCTCGCGGATTGCCGATCTGGTTGGCCGTGACAGCGGCAAAACCACGCTCGACGGCGATTGGCAGGGGCGCGAAATTCCCTTCCCGATTGATGGCGGCACCGCAAATGCCAAGCTGCTTGATGGTGGCAATTGCTTTAATATCAACAGCGTTGTCACGGGTGACACGGGAACACGGCTCAGCGCACGGCCTGTTGCAATTGAACAGTTTGCCGCGCTGATGATCGTTCTTGGTGTGCAGCCAAATGATGCGCGCCCGATTGCTCTGGCGCTCGCGGATTGGATCGACAGCGATTCCGCGCCACTGCCCGGCGGCGCTGAAGACGGCAGCTATGCCCGCGCGAAAACCCCCTATCGCACTGCCAACAGCCTGATGGCCGACGCCAGCGAAATCCGGGTGCTTTCTGGCATGACGCCGCAGATTTACGCGACGATCCGGCCTTGGGTATGCGCGCTTCCGGTCACTGATCTTTCGCCAATCAATGTAAATACTCTGCTCCCGGCACAAGCGCCGTTGGTTGCAATGCTCATCCCCGGCAAACTTAGCGTACAAACTGCAAAACGGATGATCGACGAACGGCCACGCGGCGGCTACGGCAGCGTTGTGAATTTCTGGAGCCTCCCTGCACAAAGCGGCATTACGCCGTCTCCCGAAGTGCTTGAACAGACGCGGGTAAAAACGCGCTGGTTCGCGCTTGATCTGTCGATTGAGTTGGCGGGCGCAGAGCTGCGTGAGACGGCGCTGGTTGACGGCTTGATCGCGCCTGCACGGCTTGTGCGCCGCGCCTACGGTGATCCATCATGAGCGGCGTGCGGATTATTTTCCCCGATGCAGAGGCGCACTGGCTGCGCATTGAGGATGGAGCAATTATCGCGCGCGGGGATCAGGCGGGGCTGCTTGCTGCGTTGGATGGGGAAACCCGCCTGCTTGTTGCGCCCGCGCGCCATGTATCGCTTCATGCGCTTGATTTGCCCAGCCTTGCCCCGGCTCAGGCACGGGCGGCGGGGCAGCTTGCGCTTGCGGAAAAAAGCCTGCTGCCCACCGATCAGCTTCACATATCGTGCGGCGCTCAGGGTGAGGATTCGCCTGCGCGCACCATTGCGCTAGTTTCACGCATCCAGATGCAGGCGTGGATCGAGGCGTTTAATCCTGATGTAATCGTACCAGCCCCATTGCTCCTGCCTCAACCAGATGAGGGCTATGTCCGCGCCATTCTTGGTGATGAGGTGGTGCTGCGCGGCGTCGACTCGGGCTTTGCTGAAGACGAAATACTCGCCCCGTTGCTCACCCGCGATGCGTCCGTCATTACGCTTGAGCGCGATGAACTCGAAGCGGCAGTGATCGCTGCCGCTGCCAACCCGCCGATCAACCTGCGTGACGGCGAATTCGCGCGGCGGCGGCAATGGCGGCTTGATCCGTACTGGGTGAAACGCACAGCATGGATCGCGGCGGCGTTGCTGGCTGTCACACTGCTTATCCCGCTGACCCAGATCGTCCGGCTCTCGTGGGCGAGTGATACGATTGAGGAAACCAGCGCCTCGCTCGCGCAGGCAGCACTTGGTGAGGCGGTTGCGCCCGAAGCAGCGGTCGCTTCGCTTGACGCGCGGCTTGCGGCACTGCGCGGTGGCGGTGCGGGTTTCACCAAAACTGTTGCTGCGGCATCGCGCGCGATTGAGGCGAGCGCCAATGTTGAGCTCACCGCGATGACCTTTGACCCTGATGGTACGCTCCGCCTCACGCTGCGCGCGACAAGCGCTGATGAAATCGCCACCGTGCAGGCGCGGATGCGCGCGGCGGGGCTTGATGTCACCTCTGGCCCGGTCAACCCGAGCCAGGGCCAGCCTATTGTTGATACACAGGTGCGCGGGCGATGATCGCGCAATTTCGCAGTTGGTGGGGCGAACGCAGCCTGCGTGAGCAGTGGATGCTTGTGTTTATGGTCACGGCGATTGCGGCGTTCCTGATGTGGTTTGCCGTGCTGATGCCGCTCGCCAACGGGCTTGAACGTGCCCGTGCGCGCCATAATCAGGCTGTGGTTGATCTGGCAACAGTGCGCGGCAAGGCTTCCGCCCTCAAGACCATTCTCGCCAAGCCCGCGCTGCCGCTCGGCGCGCCCGTGCCCGCTTTCGTCAGCCAATCGGCGGGTGAGGCGGGTTTCACTTTGTCTCGCACCGATCCGGTGGGGACGAACGGTGTGGTGATTGCCATCGTAGCGGCGAAAAGCCCTGCAATGTTCGATTGGCTGAACAACCTGGATGCGCGCGGTATTTTCGTCTCGCAACTTACCATCCGTACCAATAGCGATATGACGATCGCGGTTGATGCCACGCTCAATGCGCGCGGCGAATGAACATGCGCAAGGGGTGGTTATTGTTCGCGGGCGTCCTGATCGCCGTACTCATCGCCGCTTTTCCGCTCCGTCTTGCGCTTGGCGCGATCAGCGGCAGCGGCGCCCTTTTCACCGCACGCGCAGCCGAAGGCAGCATCTGGAACGGAACCTTGCGCGACGTCAGCATCGATGGGGTAAGCCTCGGCGATTTCTCGGCCAAACTCTCGGCCCTAAAATTGCTGGGTGGGGCCGCCGCAATCCAGCTTCGTGCGCTTTCGGGGGAGCCCGCCGCCGCCACACTCGTCGCGACATTTGGCAATTACGGCGCAGATAATGTTACCACCCGTCTCGTCCTCCCCGGCGCGTTTGATCCGCTCCCGGTAGAAAGCGTCGATCTGAAGGACGCCAGTGTCCGCTTTTCCAAAAGCGGCTGCGTGTCGGCGGATGGCCAAGTCCGCGTCACCCTCGCCGGGATCAGTCTTGGTCAGCAACTGCTTGGCACTCCGCGCTGCGACGGCAATATCCTCAGCCTTGCACTCGTCAGCCAGTCAGCGATGGAGCGCATCATTCTCCGCATCGTCCCCGACGGACAGTATAGCGCCAAACTCCTGATCCGCGCGAGCGATGCCCAAATGGCGGGTAAGCTCAATGCCACCGGTTTTCGTGAAACGCCCGAAGGCCATTTCGTCGAAATTTCAGGCCGGTTTTAGGGCAACCCTGTGCTTCTGCGAAGGTTATAGTTCAGCCGTAATTGCCCAATGATGTGCCTGATTTTGCGATTTTTGCAGCATATCTGATGTAATTCTCACCTGATCTCAACCAACGAAAACGCCATTTTGTACTATTTTTAAACGTGTTTGAGCAGTTCTGGTGCCTGTTTCGGGGCTTTTTTGTCCCTTTCCATGTCTGATCCCTTCCACTACTTCTACTTTAGATTTTGGCAAACAGGGACGTTTTTGATGGGGGATGCGGCTGCGGTTTTGGATGCGCTCGGCTGGTGCCCGGTGGGTCGTCATGTCGTCTCGGTCGAGGTCGCAGGTGCTGGTAATATGAACCTTGTCGAGCGAGTGACGCTTGATGACGGGGCCACGCTGATCCTCAAGCGCGCCCATGGCTGGGTTGAAAAATACCCCGATATTCCGGCCCCAATTGGCCGTGCCGGGGTTGAGGCGGCTTTCTATTCAGTGGTTTCGGGGAGCACTGCCGGGGCCGCCATGCCCGCCCATCTTGGCTATGATGAAGGCTCAGCAGCCAATCTCTTCGCCGATCTTGGGGCGGGTTCGGACGGCATGGCTGCCTATACCGGAGCAGCAATTTCAGGTGCTGACCTTGAGGCTGTCGCCGAATGGGTACGTGGGCTCCACGCGCTGCCAGTACCTGCCGACCCGCGCCTCACCAATCAGGGCATGCGCGCTCTAAATGCGCTTCACATTTTCGATTTTCCGCTTGATCCGGCGAACGGTTTTAATGTCGATTCGATCACACAAGGGTTGCAAGAATATGCTGATCGATTGAAGCAGGATGCAGGTTTTATCGCCGCAGTTCAGGCAGTTAAATCTTTGTATTTGGCTGATTTGCCAGGTGTTCTGCTCCACGGAGATCTCTATCCAGGAAGCTGGCTGACGACGCGGCAAGGGCTGTTTGTGATCGACCCGGAGTTTTGCTGGATCGGCCCGCGCGAGTGGGATATCGGCGTCTTGATCGCGCATCTCAAGTTAAGCAATCAACCCGCAGAATCGACCACACGCCTTATTTCGCGCTACAGTCATCCCATTGATATGGCGCTTGCCCGCCGAATTGCCGGGATAGAAATTATGCGCCGCCTCATCGGCGTCGCCCAGCTCCCGCTAGCCAATGATCTCGCCGCCAAAAAAGCCCTGCTCGATGAAGCATATAGCTTGGTTATGGATCAATAATTTGGCGTTAAAGGGAATGGTGGACACACTTGGGCTCGAACCAAGGACCCGCTGATTAAGAGTCAGCTGCTCTACCAACTGAGCTATGCGTCCATTGCCAAAAGAGGAAGCCGCGACCGCAGCGTCCCAATTCAACGATGAGCGCCGCTAGCACGGGTTTTTCTCGGTTGCAAATTGTTAGATGAGCCAAAGGTATTTTTATCGCAAACCGCGTGCCATTTTGCTGCTTCGATCAATTGACATCAAAATACCTGCGCAAATCATGACCGTCATCATCGCCGTTCCACCGTGCGATACCAGAGGTAGGGGGATGCCAACGACCGGAGCAAGGCCCATCACCATCAACAAGTTGATGATTACGTAAAAGAAGATCGTCATCGTCAGTCCGGCCGCTGTTAAGCGGCCGAAGCGAGTTGGCGCGCGCTCAGAAACATTCATTCCCCAACGCGCGAGGAGGACAAAAGCCGTGATAATGATAAGTCCGCCGACAAGCCCCCATTCTTCGGCCATTGTCGCGAAGATAAAATCGGTATGCCCCTCAGGCAGATAATCAAGGTGGCTTTGTGTGCCGTTGAGGAAGCCTTTGCCGAAAACTCCACCTGATCCGATCGCGATCTTTGACTGTGTGATGTGATAGCCCGCACCGAGTGGATCGCTTTCAGGATCAAGGAAGATCAACACACGCTTCTGCTGATAGTCATGAAGCTGGGAATAGACGATGGGCAGCGCTGCAGCGACGAGGCCGCCACCTATCAGGAAAAGCCTCAGTGGAAGTCCTGCTAGAAACATAATCACCATTCCGCCTGATACGATCATGATGCCGGTGCCAAGATCGGGCTGACTAATAACAAGCAGCGCGGGAATGGCGATCATTACGACTGCGGGCCAAATTGCATTCCATCTGCGGATTTCGCCCGCAGGCAGTATATCGTAAAACCGCGCGAGCGCCAAAATGATTGCGAATTTCATCAGTTCGGACGGTTGGAGCCGAATTATCCCCAGATCAAGCCACCGCTGGCTGCCGCCGCCGATTTTGCCGAGCAATTCAACGCCGATCAGGAGGAGGAGAATCACCCCGTAAATCGGGAACGCAACATCTTTCCAAAAGCGTTCTGAGAAGCGCGAGAGGAAAATCGCCATGCCAAGAAAAACAGTAAAGCGGAGTACATGCGATCCCGCCCACGGGCTGGCGCTGCCGCCTGCTGCTGAATAAAGGATGATCGCGCCAAACGCCCCGATCAGGGTGAGGATCGAGAGGAACCGCCAGGGCAGTTGGGCAATTGGCGCGGGGATTAAAGAGTTGCTGCTCACTCGGTGTCCCCTGTTGCATTGGGTGCGTTGACGGTCGGCGCTGGCGCGGTAAGGTTTGCCGCTGGTTCAGGCGTTGATTGCGCCTTGGCGGCATCTA
>JBBTEI010000044.1:0-12789 GCA_038042405.1 Pseudomonadota bacterium | reverse complement strand
CAGGCCAATCAGGAAAAAGGATTTTGTGTTACGCATGATGTCAATCTCCCTGAAGGCCATTAATTTCCGCTAAAACCTGGGGCGGCAGCGGCGGTTTCGGTGCGTTTTTTCTTGTCGCCACGCGGCGTTTGCATTTGCGACTGCTGCGTAGGCACATTCAAAGGCAATGTCGGCACCGAGCTTGGATCAAGCTCACCTACGCTTGGGCCGACCACCGTTGCTGGCGGTGCCATCGTTGGTTTAGGCCGTTCACCGCCATTTTTGTCAGACTGGACGCGGCCAAAAAGGACGCGTTCAATGTCGGTTGCGGTCTTGAAACCGTCGGTTGGCAGTGCAATCGAACCCGCAGTCACTGGTTTTACCAGATACGGCGTCACAATGATGACCAGTTCGGTTTCGCTCTTGCGGTATCGGGTTGAGCGGAACAGCGCGCCAAGCACTGGCACATTGCCAAGCCCCGGCGCGCGGTCAATCGAATTGGTCTGCGAATTGCGCATCAATCCGCCGATCATGAAGGCTTGGCCTGAGCCAAGCTCAACCGTCGTTTCGGCGCGGCGAATTGTGAGTGCTGGCACGTCAAAGCCGTTGAGGCGAACCGCACCTTCGGAGGAAAGCTCTGATACTTCAGGCCGGACGCGCATCGAAATGCGCCCATCGGCAAGCACGGTTGGTGTAAACGCAAGGCTGACCCCGAACTGGCGATATTGCACGGTAACAGTGCCCAAATCCTGCGAGATGGGAATCGGAAACTCGCCGCCCGCTAGAAAGCTTGCAGTTTCGCCGGACAGCGCGGTCAGATTCGGCTGGGCAAGGGTGGTGACCAGCCCTTCGGTTTCCGCAAGATCAAGCGCACTGCCGATATTGAGGCCAAGGAACTTTCCAAATCCACCAAGCGTCGTGGCATTTGGACGGCCGGTAAATTGTCCTGTCAGCGCATTTGTTGTTGGATTACTTGTGATTGCGCCGGTGCGGCCCTGAATAATCCCAAACCCAAAGCCACCAGTGGAGTCACTTGTTTGCAGATTGACGCCAATATCCTTCATCAGCGAACGACTGACTTCGGCGATTTTCACCTGCAGATTGACCTGAAGCGGGGTCGCTGTTTTGAGGCGGCTGATCACCTTGACGCCATCGCCAACCATTGACTGGACAAGCTCAACCGCTTCCGCACTATCCTCTGGCCCAGCAACGGTGCCAGTCAAAAGGATCAGGTCATTCATCGTGGTCGCCGTGACCGAAGCTTCGGGCATGGCGAGTTTGAGCATTTGATCAATCGAATTGACGTTTTTGCCCGCGCGGACGTTGGTGGAATAGACCACCGCACCCGATTTTGAGGTGGCAAACACGCTCGATTCACCAACAGCCTTAGCAAAAATATAAATTTGCGTGGCTGAGCGTACCTGAACATCAGCCACGCTTTCATTTGCAACGAAAACGTCAGCAATTGGTGCGGGCAGGTTAATAAGCTGACCTCGTCCGACCGAGAGTGATAGATCGCTCGCGGGTTTTTGCATCCGCAGTGCGTTGAAGCCGGTTTCTGACTTCACCGTCGGCTTTGCGATCGCTGGCTTGGCCTTGGCTTTGGTAACACGCGGCTTGGCAGCATAGACCCCGCCCATCGGCGTTGTGACAAGGCTGAGGGCCACTGTCGCATAGAGGATGCGGGCAAGCCCTGATGGCTTGTGTGAAATGCCCCTGTTCATCTTACTTGCTCCCCACCGAAACAACTTCGGCTTCTTTGTTACTACCCCGCGTTATGCGGACGACCGGGCCTGCTGGCCGTGTATCAAGAATATTGCCGCCGACCGCTGCGAGTGCTGGTGCGCCGCCGGGTTGGGCAGGTGCTGCCAAGCGCGGGGCGCTGCGACGCTGAAAGCGTGAGACATCGGCACCGGTGACAAAAGTTGGATCGCTGTCTGAAGGACGTGAGGCAACTGCGAGCAGCATCTGCTTTTCAGCTTTTGGATCGCCATTTTCAGGAACTTTGACTTCGCCCGATGCAATCGCGCGCTCAAGTTCAGCCGTGTTGTCGGCAATCGAACGCAGCGAAAGCGAAAGCTGGCCTACAGTTTGGGCGACTGCGATTTTTTCGGCAATACGCGTTGTTGCTTCCAGCGTAACCGTTGAAAAGGTTCTCACCTCTTGCTTGCCTTCGGCATCTTCAGTGGAAGTGCGTTGATCAGTGGCAAGAACGCGGACGTTGCGAACGAAGGTTTCGGATACGCGGAGTGCCGGGCCTTCACCGCCTTCCACGGTTTGGGTCAGGACAAGGTCAACCCGGTCACCAGGAAAAACGAAGCCCGCAACACCGCTCTGTGCCGAGACAGGCACCGTTACAGCGCGCATGCCTGGCCCGAGGGCTGCCGCGAGGAAGCCGCGATCTCCGGGTTTGACCAGCGCGCCCTTGGTAACGGGCTGCCCCGCAGTCACGGCAGAGCGCACTACAGTTCCGGTTAGGCTGGTCGGATCGGCTTCGCCTTTTAGATAATAGGCGTTCTCGATCAGATCCTTTGGCCAAGGCTGATAGCGAAAGCTGTCTGCCTCAATGATTGTACCGACCGGCAGAGAACGTGTGGCAACCAAAATCTCTGGCCCATCCATCTTTTGCGGAATGACGGCGGCCTGCGTTTGTGGCGCGGCGGCCGAGCTGAACATGGTTTTTGCCATGAAGGCAGTGCCTCCGGCAACAATCAGTGCGACGATCAGCAATATTACTTTCTTTGCATCCATGATGCGAAACCCCCGGTTTACAGGCAAAATAAGTGATTGGGATTAATCACCCAAAATGGTTAAAATTTCGTTCGAACATTACCCACAGTCCCGCGAGCGAGATCGCAATGCCATAAGGAATTTCAGGTTTTCCAAGCGCACGCTGCGATTTGTGGACGATCAGCATGACCACGGTCAGCACGCCGCCAAGGATCGACATCACAAGCAGAAGTTTCAGCATCGCGAGCAAAGGAAGCCATAATGCGAGCGCGGTAAGTAGCTTTACATCGCCGCCGCCCATCGCGCCGAGTGCGAAGAGGCCGGAAAATATTGCGAACACGGCAACGCTGATCCCGATCTGGATCGCGACATCGGGCCAGATTACTAGCCCGGTTGCCCACCAATAGAGCGGCGCTGCAATGGCAATGGTGCCCGTCAACCAGTTGTTGATCAGGCGGCTGCGCCAATCGGTGATGGCGGCGATCAGCAAGAGCGTTGCCAATCCGGCTAGCAAGCCATATTCGAGGATGACCATGTTCATAAAGTGTAGCCGTAACGCCAACCACTTACGAAAAAGTAACCATCCGCTATGCCCGCAGAAATAAAAATCCGCCGCGCCCATCCGATTGGCGCAACCATCAGCCAAACGATCATGCATGATGGATGGCCGCTACGCACGTTTGATTGGCCGGTCACGGGTGATGTGCGTGGATCAATCCTGTTTCAGGGCGGGCGCGGCGATTTCATCGAAAAATATCTTGAAAGCTTTGCCGATTGGCATGCCCAAGGCTGGTCAATCGCCGCCTTTGATTGGCGTGGGCAGGGCAAATCGGGGCGACTCTGCGATGATGCGAATGTTGGCCATATCGATGATTTCGCCGTCTGGATTGATGATCTTGCCGAATTTTTCAAGCGTTGGAAGGCAACAAGCCCCGGCCCACATATCGTCATCGGGCATAGCATGGGCGGGCACCTCATCATGCGTGCGCTGGTCGAGGCACGAATCGCGCCCGATGCCGCTGTGTTTATTGCGCCGATGTTCGGAATTGAAACTCCGCCAGTGCCGCTCGGCGTTGCCCGCTTCCTATTCTCGGGGCTGTCAAAAATCGGATTGAGCAAGCGTCCAGCATGGAAAGGCAATGAACGGCCGGCTGCACCTTGGGCTTCACGCCAGCGCTTCTTGACCCACGATGCTGACCGGTATGCCGACGAAACATGGTGGACTGAAAAAGATCCCGGACTTGTGCTTGGCCCGCCCAGTTTTGGCTGGCTTGCGGCGGCCATTGCCTCAACGCGTGGCACCGAAGCACCGGGCGCGCTTGAAGGGGTAGCGGTGCCGATACTGATTCTTGGCACCGAGGGTGATCGATTGGTGAGCCGCGCAGCGATCCGCCGTTTTGCCGCGCGGCTGTCGGGTGCTGAGTTCCACATGTATGACGCGAGTGCCGCGCATGAAATTCTGCGCGAGCGTGACGAGGTGCGCGATGATGTGCTCGGCCGGATTGCGGCCTTTCTTGGAAAGGTGGTTTCACTGCGGTGACCCATTTTGACGTCGTCATTGTTGGTGCGGGGATCGCAGGGGCTAGTCTTGCCGCAGAAATTGTGCCCCACAGTGCCGTGTTGCTCATCGAAGCAGAAACGCAACCGGGGTATCACACCACCGGGCGGTCAAACGCATTTTGGCACGCAACTTATGGCGGGCCTTTGATTGAGCCGCTCACGAGTGCATCGCTTGATTGGTTGCAAGCACCACCTACTGACGTCGCCGAGGCAGGTTTTTTGAGTCCCAGAGGTGCTGTAACGCTGGCACGCGATGAGGATAGTGCGGCGCTTGATAGGTTCGCGGCTGGCTTTGCAGGCAGTGGCGTTGCGCTGGAGCATTGGGATCGCACAATGCTTGACGTCCATGTGCCGGGACTGCGGAGTATGTGGACGCACGCCGTGTATGAGGAGGGCTGCCACGATATTGATGTTGCTGCCTATCACGCTGCCTGTTTGCGGGCGGTACGGCGCGGCGGTGGCACAATATCAACGTCAACACGGCTTGAAAGCTTAAGCCGCTCCGGCAGCGCGTGGTCACTTAAAACAACGCAGGGCAAATTTACGGCGGATGTGATCGTCAATGCGGCAGGGGCGTGGGCTGATGTGGTTGCCGAAATGGCGGGCGCACGGCCAATCGGGATTCAGCCGTACCGCCGCACGATTGCGCAAATTCGTGTCGGTGCCGAAGTGCCTGCCGATATGCCCTTTGTGATTGACGTAAACGGGGGTTTTTATTTCAAGCCCGCAAGCGGCAGCATCTGGCTCAGTCCGCATGATGAAACCCCGTCTCCACCCTGCGACGCCGCGCCGGAAGAACTTGATATCGCCATCGCGATTGATCGCTTCGAACAGGTTGTCGATTGGCCGGTGCGCCGCGTTGAACATAGCTGGGCTGGCTTGCGTAGCTTCGCGCCTGACCGCCTGCCGGTGTACGGCTTTGACCCGGAGTGTGATGGTTTTTTCTGGTGCGCTGGGCAGGGCGGTTTTGGCATCCAGACAGCACCTGCAGGCGCGAAGCTTGCCGCAAGCCTGATTACGGGCAATGCGCCCGATCAAACGATATCGGAAATCGACCCGGCGCATTATGCACCGAGTCGATTCAAACCCTGAAGATTTGCCTGATTATTTGAGCGTCTCGACCGGAGCCGAAGCTGAATTCTGTACATTCTCGATGCATTTGAGTGCCGATGCCTTTGCGGCATAACCCTCGCTTGAAGTCGCAAGAATATTCCCATTGCCATGGCGCAACCGCCAGCGATGTTCACCCTTTTTGTCTTTATAGACTTCAAACTTCATTGCTCCGACTCCTCTCTAAGTGGAGTCGCACTATGCACCCGAATTCTGGACAATCAAGGCGGCATCACTTGCCAGCCGGTCGGCGCGTTCATTGTCGGGGTCGCCTGCATGACCCTTCACCCATGTCCATTCGACCCGGTGAGGCGCGCTGGCTGTGATAAGTTCCTGCCATAGATCAGCATTTTTAACCGGCTTCTTATCAGCGGTGCGCCAGCCATTGCGTTTCCAGCCATGTATCCACTGTGTGATCCCGTTCTTCACATAAGCGCTATCGGTGACGAGGGTGACGTGACAGGGGCGGGTGAGCGCCTCAAGCCCGCGAATCGCGGCCAGCAATTCCATCCGGTTGTTGGTGGTATGCGCTTCGCCACCGGAAATTTCCTTCTCGTGCGCGCCCATACGAATGAGCGCACCCCAGCCGCCGGGGCCAGGATTACCCTTGCACGCGCCATCGGTGGCGATTTTCACCTTTTGAAGTTCACTCATAGTGCAGCGTAATGCTCAAGCCGGCGCAGGAATGCCAACGGGTCTTTGCGCGTGACGATGGCATCAGCGGGGGTGTGGAGCCAATCCCATGCCCGCGTCAGCAGGAACCGCAGGCACGCGCCGCGCGCCAACACAGCAAAGGCCGCGTGCTCGGCATCGCTCATGCCAAACGTCGCCGCATAACCCGCGATAATGCCATCACCCACGGCGGGATTATAGCCTGTGCCATCGCCTTCAAAACTCCATGAAGCGTGCGTCACGGCAACATCCCACGCGCGGATTTCGGTGCAGGCGAAGTAGAAATCGATCATCGCGCCAACCGTGTCACCGACCATCAACACATTGTCCGGAAATAAATCCGCGTGGATTACGCTTTGCGGCAAATTGCTTGGCCAGTTGGTGCGCAGAAATGCGCATTCTGCGGTGACACGCGCTTTTAGCCCGGATGATATCGTATCAAGATCATCGCCGCAGCGTGCCGCCAAATCATACCAGCCTTCTGGCCCCAGACTATTTGTCCGGCGGGGCGCAAAATCGACAAGCGCCTTATGCATCGTGCCAAGCGCTTCGCCTACTGCGTGCGCCTGTGCGGCTGTCGGGTGCGCGACCGAAAGGCCCGGCATGAATTCCATCATCGCCATTGCTTTGCCGTCGACGCTGATTGTGCCTGCGCCACCTTCGGCTTTGAGTGCACGCGGGACGGGACAACCTTTCGCGACGAGATGGTCAATCAAGCTGAGGAAGAAAGGCAAATCGCCGGTATCAACGCGCTTTTCGTAGATGGTGAAAATGAAGCGTCCCTGATCGGTTTCGACCAGATAATTGCTGTTTTCAACACCTTCGGCAATGCCTTTGGCCGAAATCAAACGTCCTGCGCCAAACCTCTGAACGAGCGTCGTCATGTCTTCGGCGGCAATATGGGTGTAAACGGCCATGGCGTCCACCTAGTCAACCAAACGACCAAGCGCAATTCTGCTTGATTGATCGGCTCAACACGCGTTGAAGGAGCGACATGAGTGTGTGGCGAGTGATTTGGCGGAGTATGGCGGCGTTGACCCTGCTTGCGCTTGTCGCCCTAGGGCTTGCGTGGGCCATGCGCAAAGACATCGCCCGCAACTATGCAGATGCAGAAATCAAACGGCGCGGTATCGCTGCGCGCTATCAAATTACCGAAATCGGGCCTTCACGACAGCGACTTGAAAAGATCAGTCTTGGTGATCCAGCCAATCCTGATCTTACGGCCGATTGGGCCGAGGTGATCACGGCAACTGGTTTTTCAGGCGTATCGGTCAAATTGGTTCGGGCCGGCGGTGTGCGCCTAAAAGGAAAGCTGGTTGATCGTCGCGTAACTTTTGGCGTGGTTGACAAGCTGTTGCCGCCGCCATCGGAAGAGCCTTTTGCGCTCCCCGATTTCCGGGTTGAACTGAGTGATGCGCGCCTAAGGCTGGATACGCCTTACGGCCCCGTGGGCGCACGCTTTGATGGTAGCGGAAATATTGCGATGAGCCTGAAAGGGAAGCTTGCGGTGCTGGTGCCTGACGCTGCGCTTGACCCAAAGTGCACCGCGAGCGGGCTTTCTGCCTATCTTGATGTTTCAACCGCTTCCCGCCGGATCAGCGCAAAAGGCCCGCTGCGCGCGAGTGCGCTGCGCTGCGCTGGCATAAAGGTCGTATCTCCGCAGGCGCAGATTGATCTTGTGACCGATGAACGCTTTGTGCGGATTGATAGCGATATTGCGCTCGAATCCAGGCTTTTGCGCGCGTCGGGCACATCTCTGCGCACTACGCGTGCGGTTGGCCGCGTGACTTATGCTGACGGCGCGTTCAAGGGTGATGGCAAGGCTTCGGTAAGTGGGCTAAGCCCAGATCCGCGAGTGATTGAGCGCACGACTGCCTTTGTGCGTCGCGCCGAGGCTACGCCGTTGGCTGGGCTTGGGGACAGCTTAGCCCGCGCGATTATCGGCCTCAAACGGGGCAGTAATGCGCAAGGCCGGTTCAGCGTTGATGGAAATGCCAAGGCCGGGTCGGTCATGCTTGACGGGATCGCAGCGCAGAGTGCTTCGGGCGCTATTTTCCGGTTTGCGCCGCAGTCTTCGGCCCAAATCCTTTGGCCATCAGGGGGGTATCGCATCAGCGGCGGGGTAACGCTGGCAGGCGGAGGTTTCCCCGTGACAGCGATCCGCTTTGACGGTGGCAAAGCGCTTTCGGGCGTGGCCACAATCGCGCCGATCAGTGCAGGCGGCACGCGGCTTGCGCTGAGCCCGGTAAGATTTTCCTTCGCGAATGGCGCGGCTTCAATTGCAACGACAGCGCTTTATGATGGCACGCTTGGCGGCGGGCAGGTGCGCGGCCTGCTGGTGCCGGTTTCGGTGCGCGGCGGGCAGTTGTCTTATCCCATATACTCCGTCACTCCCGCGAAGGCGGGAGTCCATAAACTCTCAAGGCCCGAGATTATGGATTCCCGCCTTCGCGGGAATGACAGACTAAATATTGGTTGCATTCCAATTCAATTCGCATCCTACACCATCGCCAATCTCGCGATTGCGCCGCTCAAAACAAATGTGTGTGTACGCGGTGGACAGGCAATAGCGGGGCCGCTGGATATCGCCGCGCGGCTTGGCGATTCGCCGCTCTCACTTGCATTTAAGTCGGCGCGATATGGGACTGGCACAGGGGCTTTCGCGGCGGACGGCCTTGCGGTGCGGCTTGGCGATGCAAAACGATTGACCGCGCTCGATATTGCCGCAATCGATGGCGTTTACAAAAACGGTGCTGCCAATGGTCGCTTTTCGGGTGCTGCTGGCCAGATTGGTAATGTCCCGCTGCTGCTCTCTGAAATTGGCGGTAATTGGGCGTTTTCCAATCAATCTCTCATTATTAAAGGCGGGCTGCGCGTTGCCGACACTGCGAAAAGTCCGCGTTATCTGCCGCTGATAAGTGATGATGTGACCTTCGGTCTGGCCGATAACCGCATCATCGCAACGGGCACGCTGCGTGAGCCTTTCACCAAAACCGCGATCAGCAATGTGACGATCACGCATGATCTGACGCGCACCACTGGCAAAGCAGTTCTTGATGTGCCGGGGCTTACCTTTGGCCAAGCGCTTCAGCCCGAGCGGCTGACCTCGATTACGCTCGGGGTTATCGCCAATGTCCAGGGCGCAATTGCCGGGCGCGGGGAGATTGACTGGACTGAAAACGGCGTCACGAGCAGCGGCGGTTTTCGCACCGACAATCTCGATTTCGCCGCCGCTTTTGGCCCCGTGACAGGCCTCAAGGGCGAAATCGCGCTGTCCGACCTGCTGGGGCTGACCACACCTGCGGCCCAAAGTGTAACGATCGGCAGTATCAATCCCGGTATTGCGGTGATTGACGGCAAAATCCGGTATCGCCTGCTTCCCGATCTCAAGCTTGAGATTGAAGGGGGGCGCTGGCCCTTTTCGGGGGGGGAATTGATCCTGCAACCATCGATCCTTGATCTCAACCAAGCGGCGGAGCGCAGGCTGACCTTCCGGGTGCAGGGGCTTGATGCCGCGCTGTTCGTTCAGCAAATGGCGTTTGATAATATCGCGGTGACGGGAAAATTTGATGGCCTGCTGCCGATGGTATTTGATCAGTCTGGCGGACGGATCGAGGGCGGCAGCCTTACCGTGCGTGAAGGCGGCGGAACGCTGTCCTATGTCGGTGATGTCACCAATGCGGAGCTTGGCCGGTTCAGCAAACTTGCGTTCGATGCGCTCAAATCGATTCGCTATCAGAAGCTCACCTTGGAGCTTAATGGCGCACTTGACGGTGAAATGGTGACGACGGTGCGCTTTAACGGGGTTAATCAACTACCGCTTGCGCAGACCAAGAATTTCTTTTTGAAGCAGTTCAACGAAATCCCCTTTCTATTCAACATCGCGATTAAAGCGCCGTTTCGCGGGCTTTTTTCGATGGTGCGGTCATTCAATGATCCAAGTGTATTCATCCCGCGTGGGCTGCAAGCGCTGCCGCCACCCCTTCCACCTGTTCCACCCGTTCAGATAAAAGAAAGCGAGACTGTGCGATGACACTCCCGATATTGACGCGAGCGCGATCTGGTGCGAGGCGTCGGGCCATGATGAAGCTGGTGCCCCTGCTGACCGCTGCAACTGCGGCACTCTTGGCAGGATGTGTTCAGGTGTCAGCACCCGAAAAGCCGATCGAGATCAACCTTAACATCAATGTTAAGCAAGAGGTTATCGTGCGTCTCCAAAAGGATGCGCAAGACCTCATCACATCGAATCCGGAGTTGTTTCCGCAATGACACGTAATGCAAAGATTGCCGCCCTCATTGCCGCTGGCCTCACGCTTGCCGGCGCCGCGACCTATGCCGTCGCGCAAAGCGCCTCACTCATTTCAGTTGCCTTGTCCGAAGGCCAGGTCGGCGAGCAGGCCGATGGCTATCTCGGGATTCGCGGGCCTTCGACATCAGCACTGCGTGCAGAGGTGGATGCGCTCAATATCAAGCGGCGCGCGGCTTATACCGGACTTGCCGAACAACGCGGTGTTACGATCAAGGATGTTGCAGCGGCGACGGGCTGTGAAACGCTTGCCAAGCGCGTGCCAGTTGGTCGTGCCTATCTGATGCCCGACGGCGTCTGGCGCGTGCGCAAAGCGGGTGAGACGATCAGCCTGCCGGGCTACTGCGTGAGTTGAGGCGATCCAGCACCCGATTATTTTCCCGGCTGAAGATATTGCGCTGATCCTTTCCGGGCGCAAAACCCAGGTGCGGCGGCTGGCGACGTCCCCGCTCAGCAGGATCAAATCAGGCGACCATCTTTGGGTGCAGGAAGCGTTTGCGCGGCTTAAAGCCGCCGATTGCGCTATGATGCGTGACGGCTGGCGGCAGTATCGCGATGGTCGCGGAAAGGCGGGCCCAGCGCCTGACAATAGCTTTGGCCGAATCAAATGGTTTCAGGCGGTGCACATGCCGCGCTGGGCCTCACGGATCGTACTCACGGTCGAAGATCTGCGGATCGAGTCGCTTCAATCCATGAATAAAAATGATGCAATATCAGAGGGTTACGCCTCTGGCTTACGCTTCTGGGAGTCGCCCATTGATCAATACCGCAAACATTGGGACGCAATCCGGGGCACCGAAGGTGAGCGATGGGTCGATAATCCCGCCGTTGTTGTCCTTAGTTTTTCACGTTGCGTGGACGCTTCGTCCCCTCCGGTTTGCCGCACCGCACCATAGCGGTTGACTTGGCGCGCCCTGTTTTCTAAAGCGCCGATGCCTTGGCGGGGTTACCCGTTTTCGTGCATGGTTTTCCTGAAGCTTTCGGTTAAGGGCTATCATCATGATGACGAATGATCCTGAACAGGCCCCCGACGGTGTTGAAGACCCGAGGCTGACGTCGCTCGACGAACGGCTCCGCGAGGCTCATCATACCGAAAAGGCGAGAACGGCAAAGCTGCAACCTCCCGGAATGACGGGCAAGGGCTCCGCACAGGGGCAGCGGGTTTTGTCAGCCTTGCTTGGGGCTCCGCTTGGTGCGGCGTTGATTGGCTGGGTGATTGATCGCTTTGCCGGAACATCGCCGTTCGGGTTGCTGGTGATGCTGTTCCTTGGGTTCGGCGCTGCTATCAGCCAAGTGTTACGGATTTCAAAGGAACGCGCTGAATAGGCGGGTTCTGTTCAGGCAGGAATAGGGTAGTTCATGAGCGCAGCAGCCGAGGTCAAGATTGATCCGATGCATCAGTTTCAGATCGACACGCTGCTTGGCGCGTCGGGAACACCGTTTGCGTTCACCAATTCGGCGATGTGGATGCTGATCGTCGCGGCGGCCATCTATGTGTTCATGATGGGCGGGATGAAGCGCGAACTGGTTCCCGGTCGCTGGCAGGTTGCCGCCGAGGGCGTTACCAAGTTCATCTCGAACATGATGCTCACCAATATCGGGCCGGAGGGACGCAAATATACGCCTTGGGTGTTCACGGTGTTCATGTTCATCCTGTTTTCAAACCTGATGGGGATGATGCCGTTTGGAATTCTGCCCGGCGTTCATCCGTTCACTGTAACCAGCCAGTTTACGGTGACGGGCGTACTTGCGATCATCAGTTTCTCAATCGTGCTGATCGTTGGCTTCTGGAAGCACGGTTTGCATTTTTTCAGCCTGTTTGTGCCCGAAGGCGCACCATTTGTGCTTAAGCTGCTGATCGTGCCGATTGAGTTTGTTTCATTCCTCGTCCGCCCGTTCAGTCTTGCGCTGCGGCTGTTCGTTGCGATGATCGCTGGCCATATTCTGATCAAGGTATTTGGCTACTTCATCGTACAGGGGATCACGGCTGGCGGATTTGGCTATGCAATTTCAGCGCTCAGCTTCGTGTTCATTACCGGTGTGAGCGCGCTTGAACTGCTCGTCTGCTGCATTCAGGCTTATGTGTTTGCGCTGCTCACCTCGCTTTACATCAACGATGCGGTGCATCTGCACTAAGTCTCTTTTTTCAACCCACGAATTTATCAACAGGAGTTTATTATGGATCTCGAAGCTGCAAAAGTCATTGGCGCTGGTCTCGCTGCAATCGGCGTTGGCGTTGCTGCCACTGGCGTGGGCAATGTGTTCGGCTCATTCCTTCAAGGCGCTCTGCGCAACCCGGCTGCGGCTGATGGCCAACAGGGTCGTCTGTTCATCGGCTTTGCGGCTGCCGAATTGCTTGGCCTGATCGCTTTCGCTGTTGCGATGATCATCCTTTACGCCGTTTAAGTGCTTCACGTCGCCCCGGTTTAGGC
>JBBTEI010000043.1:0-15268 GCA_038042405.1 Pseudomonadota bacterium | reverse complement strand
CGGCGTTGAATGTCAAGAGATCGCGGCGCAACTGAACGGCGCTGCTGCGCCCGTCACGCCAAGCAATGCGGCCTGCAGCCATCAAAGCCGCTTCGTCAGCAGTCGACAGCCCAAGTGCAGGCGGCGCAAGCGGCCCGCCGAACCAACTATCATGAAGCGCATTGGCACAGACCAAGCGCCCGATCCGATCGGTTACAGCCACTGCAACTTCGTCATTATCCGCCGCTTCGCGCACCAACGACCAGTCAAACTCAGGCTGCAATGCGGCACGCACCGGGAAAAGACGACTGCCTGCGAAGATCAGTGCACCTATCGCGAGAACACCGGCCATAAATGCGGCTGCGAGAACAACATCTCCGGCGACCCAAAGCAGCAACAGCGCCGACAAAAGCGCTGCCACCGCAACGATTAGCAGCAATCCCCGCTCTCCCGTCGCAGGTGAGAAACCTCCCACATTTCGTGCATTGCCACGTTGCATATCAGTGCGAACGCCCATGACGTCTGCGCCACTTTCCAGCAATCCAAAACCGCCAAATCACCACCGACACCGCATAACCAATCACTGCTGAAGCAATTGCGATCAGCGATAGTCCGGCAAGCATCGCCGGGGCTGCCTCTGAAAACAGCCAAGATGCCCAAGCGTTCATCCCGGCACTTTCGCGGATTAACCGGTCAAATGTTGCGACATCGGCATGCAGACCAAGTGCCCAATTCCCGGCGGCAGTTGAAGCCAGCAAGATAAAAGGAGTTGTTGCGGGATTCGACAGGAACGTCATCGCTGCACCGATAGGAATGTTTGCACGAAACGGCAGTGCCAGCATTGCCACGCCGACAATCTGGATGCCGGGGATTAGGAGGAGAATGCCCACAAGCAGCCCAAGTGCAACCCCGCGCGGCACCGATCTGCGGGTGAACCGCCAAAGCTCACGATTTCCAATCCGGTGGGCAAACGGTCGCAGCCAGCGACTTTTGATCATATCCTCGCGCTTTGGGCTGTTGCGATAAAGCCAGCCCCAAAATCCTTTAGCATTCCGATCAACCATTGTTGCGGAGCACCCTTGCTTGATCACGCTTCCAATCGCGCTCTTTAATCGTCGCGCGCTTGTCGTGGATTTTCTTACCCTTGGCGAGCGCAAGCTCAACCTTGGCGCGGCCACGTCCATTGAAATAGACTGACAGCGGGATCAGCGTCATTCCCTCGCGCGAAACACCGACACGCAATTTATTGATCTCGCGCTCATGAAGGAGGAGCTTGCGCGGGCGCTTTGGCTCATGATTGAAGCGGTTGCCGTGGCTGAATTCTGGAATATTGGCGTTCACCAGCCAAACCTGATTATCCTTTAATTCGGCATAGCTTTCGGCAATTGATCCTTCGCCAAAACGCAGCGACTTGACCTCGGTTCCGGTGAGCGCGATCCCCGCTTCAAAAAACTCATCGAGAAAATATTCATAGCGCGCCTGCCGGTTGGCCGCGACAACCTTCACCTTGTTAAATTCTTCAGGGCGCGGACGAGCCATTAAATGAGGCCCGCAATAAGAAGAGCATCATCAACGGCTTTACGCGATCCCGCCGAACACGGGGTAAGCGGCAATCGCATGTCCTCTGTAATATCTTCAAACACACGGGTCAGCGCATATTTGACCGGTCCCGGCGAGGCATCAGTGAACAACGCAGTGTGAAGCGAAAACAGTTTATCATTAAGCCTTAGCGCCTGCGTCATATCTCCCCTCGCAAACGCCTGCTGAAATTCAGCGCAGAGTTTTGGCGCGACATTAGCCGTCACCGAAATGCACCCCACCCCACCAAGTGCATTGAAAGCAAATGCCATATCATCATTGCCCGAAAGCTGACAGAAGTCAGTGCCACAGCCCAATCGATGCGCAGTCACACGCGAGATTACACCACTGGCATCCTTAACCCCGACAATCGTTGGGATTTTAGATAGCCGCGCAAGCGTTTCTGGCTGGATATCAGTCACCGTGCGCGTTGGTACATTATAAACGACAATCGGCAGATCACTTTGTGACGCAAGATGCGCGTAATGCGCATAAATGCCATCCTGATTAGGGCGGTTGTAATAGGGTGCGACCACCAGCGCCGCAGCAGCCCCAGCTTTTTTGGAAAACGCCATATGACAAACAGCAGTGGCTGTATCATTTGATCCACACCCAGCGATCACGGGGACGCGCCCAGCCGCCTGCTCGATGCAGATTTCAATGACGCGGTAATGCTCTTCATAACTCAGCGTCGCGCTCTCACCCGTTGTGCCACACGGCACAAGCGCGGATGATCCTTCCGCAATCTGCCAGTCAACCAGACGGCGAAATGCCGCTTCGTCAATCAACCCGTCGCGAAAAGGAGTCACTAGAGCCGGAATTGAGCCGGAAAACATGGTTGCAGTCCTTCACCTTTGCACTTGAGTACGGCATAAGCATCAAATGTCTAATTTCACTATATCAGACGCGCCAAATAGGGTCGCGACCCCGTCGCTGTCCAGCACTGCATACCGCTTTATTATTCCAGCCATCCTTGCCAGCGCTGCGCTCGCTGCAACGCCCGCCTGTGCGCAACCCGTGCCAAGTTCGAATTCGCTAACAACCGCCGATACGTCGCGCTCAACTGGGACACTAATGAGCGGGTTATTCGAATGGAAAAATCTCCAGCAATCGGACAATCTACCGTTCACGTCTTACGCAAACTTCCTCGGCGGCTACTCCGGCTGGCCCGGTGAGATGGCCTTTCGGAAGAATGCCGAACGCGCCATTCGTTCCGGCGTAGAATCCCCTGATCAGGTCATTGCCTACTTCCGGCAGATGCCTGCACTCACGCCGATGGGCAATCTGCGCTTTGCGGAGGCACTGTCGGCGCGCGGATTTGGCAATGATGCCCGTGTTGCGGCCCGCAATGCCTGGATTGGCGGCACTCTTGCACCACAGGACGAAAACCTGATCCTTGGGACCTTCGCCGATGCGATTCAGCCCGGCGACAATGATTTACGGATGGATCGTCTTTTGTGGGATCGGTCTATCAACAATGCCATGCGGCAAATTCTTCTGGTCAGCCCAGCAAAACGCGCAGTATTTGAAGCACGCTTAGCCATGCTAAGCAAAGCACCTGATGCTGCAGCCAAAGCACAGGCTGTTTTTGAGTTGGCAAAGAATGACCCCGGTTTCCTTATTGATCGCAACTGGTGGCAGCGAAACACGGGGCAACTCCCACAGGCCCGAAATCTACTCGCTGCACCGCGTCAGTTGGCAACGACACCGCTTGACGCTGAAAAATGGCTTGGCGCGCTTACCTTGACCGCACGCGGGGCCAATAATGATGCGCAGTGGTCAACCGTTTATAACATTGCACGACAATTGAACGATACCTACCCAGCCGGAACTGACGTTCGCGAGCGCCCTTTTGCGGAGCGTGATGATTATACCACCTTGGCGTGGATGGGGGGAAGTGCGGCGTTCAATAAACTCGGGCGGCCCGCTGATGCGATTGTCTTGTTTGAATTATATGCCAATGCCGCGAAATCGGCGCAGACTCAGGCCAAAGGGTTTTATTGGGCTGGTCGTGCCGCCGAAGCTGCGGGTCAGCGTGAGAATGCAACGCGCTATTATGGACGTGCGGGGCAATATTTTGATCAGTTCCATGGGCAACTCGCGCTTGAACGGCTTGGTCGCCCGATAGCGGTTCCAGTGGCGCAGCGTGCGGTCGAAATTTCTGGCTCTACAAGGGAAGCTTTTGAAAACAGCTCGCTGGTGAAGGCCGCGAAGCTGCTCGGCCAACAAGGACAGTGGGCCGATCAAACCAAGTTTATTCGAACCATCGCCGCATCGACAAACTCAGACGTGGAGGCAGTGCTTGCTTCTGAACTCGCAACCAAGATTGGCCGCCCGGATCTGAGTGTAATGGTGGGCCGCAGCGCACGCCTTGCCGGACTGGGCGATTACCTTCGTACGGCGTTCCCACAGGTTCAGGTCCCCCAAGAAATAGCACCAAGCTGGACAATGATCCATGCGATCAGTCGCCAAGAAAGCCAGTTTGATCGTCAGATCGTCAGTCGCGCCGGAGCGCGAGGGCTGATGCAATTGATGCCGGGGACCGCGCGTGAGACGGCCCCCTCCGCAGGGGTCAGCTATGATCCTGCCAGTCTCAATGATCCGATTTACAACATTCGCCTCGGCTCAACCTATTTTAGCCAAATGATGGACAAATATGGCGGATCTTATGTGCTGGCAGTTGCAGCCTATAATGCTGGGCCAGGCAATGTGAACAAATGGCTGCGTGCCAATGGCGATCCGCGCGTTCCCGGTACAGACGTTCTTGACTGGATCGAGCGAATTCCCCTTTCGGAAACACGTAACTATGTCCACCGCGTTCTTGAGAATGCGGTCGTTTATGACCTAATTAATCCCAAGGGTGCCAACATTCGCAGTCGCACACCCCTGTCGGCCTATTTGGGAAAATCGCAACCAGGGTGAACGAAAAACCGAACTATATCTCGCCAGCCGGACTCGCAGCATTACGTACCCGCTACGATTCGCTTTTCCGGGTTGAACGGCCAAAAATGGTTGATGTTGTTAGCTGGGCAGCGGGTAACGGGGACCGTTCTGAAAACGGTGATTATCTCTACGGCAAGAAACGGCTACGGGAAATTGATCGTGAGCTTGGCTGGCTATCCAAACGTATGAAAGCTGCGCGTGTCGTTGATCCATCAGAACAGCCCGATAAAAGTCGCGTCTGGTTTGGAGCGACGATAACGATTGCAGATGAAGATGACCGGGAGCGCACGCTGACCTTGGTTGGCGATGATGAAACCGATGCCAGCAATGGACGAATCGGCTGGAATACTCCCCTCGCTAGGGCAATGCGCGGTGCCATGGTTGGCGATCTTCGACGCGTGACTCTTCCCTCCGGGGAAATCGAATATGAAGTTTTGACAATCCGCTATTAATCGGTTGCGCCTGCCCGCTCGACAATTGCTATCCCAAGGGCAGTTTCGGCAAGCGCAATGACTTCCGGATCGGCAGGCAATGGCTTCATACTGACGCCCTTCTCAAGTCCGTCGGCAATTGCTGTCAGAACCGCCATCCGCGCGGCTTTCTTATTATTGCCGTCAATTACAGTCCATGGGGCCCAGCGCGTATCGGTTCGCTCAAACATATCCGCATAGGCTTTGAGATAGTCCGAACGCCGGGCCCGGTTGCGATAATCGTCCTTCCCGGTTTTCCAGCGCTTCCAAGGATTTTCGAGTCTGTCACGAAAACGGTCATCTTGCTCTTCCTGCGTTATATGCAGGAAGACTTTGATCAGCGTTACCCCATTGTCACGCTGCTGCGCCTCGAATTCATTAATCTCGTCAAAGCCGCGATTCCAGTCGGCTTCGCTGCAATACCCTTCCACTCGTTCTACCAAAACCCGACCATACCATGTGCGATCAAAGATGTTGATCTCACCACTGCCCGGCAATCGCTTCCAGAAACGCCAGAGAAAATGACGCACACGCTCTTCTTCGCTTGGGGCCGAGATTGGCCAGACTTGAAACCAGCGCGGATCCCACCCTGAGGTTAGCCGACTGATTGCTCCACCCTTACCGCTCGCATCCCATCCTTCAAATGCAATGATCGCTGATTTTCCGTGAATGATATACGCCGTTTGAATCTGCGACAGCCGCTCCTGAAGCGCGAGCAGGCCATACTCATAATCGCCATTATAATCCTTGCCTGATTCATAGTCTTTGAGTTTGATCGTCATTCGTTCGAACTCCATACTCAGGCCGCCCATGCCCAGTCTAGCGTGAAGGCGTTAACTCTTCGCTTGTTCAACCGTCCGGATATTCAATTCACGTAGCTGCTTAAGCGAAACGGGTGACGGCGCGCCCATCATCAAATCCTCGGCCTTCTGGTTCATCGGGAAGGTGATGACCTCACGGATATTCGGTTCGTCGGCAAGCAACATCACGATCCGGTCAATCCCCGGCGCAGACCCACCGTGCGGTGGTGCCCCGAATTTGAACGCGTTGATCATGCCGGAGAAATTCTCATCGACCTGTTCCTGGGTATAGCCTGCAATTTCAAACGCTTTGTACATGATTTCAGGTCGGTGGTTCCGAATTGCACCTGATGAAAGCTCAACCCCGTTGCAGACGATATCATATTGATAGGCAAGGATATCGAGCGGATCCATCGTCTCAAGCGCGTGCAGTTCACCCTGCGGCATTGAGAATGGGTTATGGCTGAAATCGACCTTTTTCGCATCCTCATCATATTCAAACATTGGGAAATCAACGATCCAGCAGAATTTGAAGCAGTTTTGTTCAATCAGCCCGAGCGTTTCACCAACCCGGTTGCGCGCGGCACCGGCGAGCTTAGCTGCCTGCAATTCCTTACCCGCTGCGAAAAACAACCCATCATCAGGGCCAAGGCCGAGCACATCATAGATCGCTTTCATCCCCTCTTCGCCGTGGTTCTTGGCAATCGGCCCACCAAATTCGCCGCCCTTACACGTAACATAGCCAAGCCCGGCATGGCCTTCCCCACGAGCCCAATCGTTCATTTCATCAAAATATTTGCGGCTTTTCTCAGCAGTATTCGGTGCCGCGACAACCCGAACGACTCCTCCATCGCCAACAATGCGTTCAAATAAGCCAAATCCCGACATGCGGAAATGCTCAGTCACATCATGCACCAGCAGCGGATTGCGCAGATCAGGCTTGTCAGAGCCGTATCTCAGCATCGACTCACGGTAGGGAATGCGCGGGAACGGCGTAGGTGTCACAGCTCTGCCCTTTGCAAACTCCTCAAACACGCCGTGGAGCACAGGCTCAATCGCGGCAAACACATCATCCTGCGTTACAAAGCTCATTTCAAAATCGAGCTGGTAAAATTCACCCGGACTGCGATCCGCGCGCGCGTCTTCATCGCGGAAGCAAGGCGCAATCTGGAAGTAACGATCAAAACCAGCAACCATCAGCAATTGTTTGAACATCTGCGGCGCTTGCGGCAGCGCGTAAAATTTGCCCGGATGCACACGACTTGGCACGAGATAATCGCGCGCGCCTTCGGGGCTACTCGCGGTCAGGATTGGCGTCTGAAATTCAGTGAAGCCCTGATCAATCATCCGCCGCCGAACACTTGAAATCACATTTGAGCGCAGCACAATATTATTGTGAAGCCGCTCACGGCGCAGATCAAGGTAGCGATATTTCAGGCGAATTTCTTCAGGATATTCAGCTTCACCAAACACCGGCAACGGCAATTCCTGCGCTGCGGATTGCACCGTTACGGCCTTGGCATGGATTTCGATCTCGCCCGTTTTAAGGTTTGGGTTTACCGTCGCCGCGTCCCGCGCAACAACAACGCCCTCAACCGTAACCACCGATTCCGCGCGCGCATTATCAAGTGTGTTGAACACATCAGAGCCAGACGCCGCAACAATCTGGGTCAGCCCAAAATGATCGCGCAAATCGACGAATAGCACATTACTATGTTCGCGTTTGCGGTGGATCCAGCCCGACAGACGGATGGTCTCGCCAACATGGCTTGAGCGGAGTTCGGCACAGTTGTGCGTGCGATAGATGTGCATATTTGTCATGGGCTGCCTAACACAGTGGAAGCGCCTATTTGTCAAGCGGCGCGCGCGCGCTATGGAGGATGAATGCAGATTCACCCACTCATCGACAGTAGCGAACCGCTCGCCGAATTATGTGCTCGCCTCGCCAAGTCACCCTTCGTGACAGTCGACACTGAGTTCATGCGCGAAAACACTTTTTGGCCCGAGCTGTGCCTGATCCAAATCGCCGATGCGCATGAGGCCGCAGCGATTGACCCGATGGCACCGGGTATTGACCTGAAACCACTGCTCGACCTGATGACTGATAATGAAGACGTCCTCAAAATCTTCCACGCGGGCAGCCAAGATATTGAAATCATCTATAATCTGACCGGCAAAACGCCCCATCCGCTGTTTGACACGCAGATTGCGGCGATGGCGCTTGGTCAGGGTGAGCAGGTTGGCTATTCCAACCTAGTTGATAGCTGGCTCGGCATCACGCTTGATAAAGGCGCGCGCTTTACTGACTGGGCACGGCGGCCGCTTGACAAGCGCCAGATTGATTATGCGATTGGTGACGTCACCCATCTCTCGACGATCTTTCCCAAAATGCTCGACAAGCTGCGCAGGCTCAATCGCGGCGGCTGGCTCGATCAAGAGATGGAGCGGCTCGCCGACCCCGCAAATTACGCCGCTGATCCAGCGCTTGCGTGGAAACGCGTTAAAGTGGTTGGCCGCAAGCCAGAATTGCTCGGTCGGTTAAAGGCGCTTGCGGCGTGGCGTGAGAGCGAAGCCAAATCCAAAAACCTCCCACGCGGGCGCATCGTCAAGGATGAAACGCTTGCCGATATCGCAGCGCACCCGCCCAAAACTCAAGCAGACCTCGCCAAGGTGCGCGGGCTTTCACCAACATGGGCGACAAATGATATTGGCGGGCGGATGATGGCAGCACTTGCCAATGCTCAGCCGATGTCGCCCGATGAAATGCCAGCACGCGATGATCGCAAGCCCGGCCTCGGCAAAGAAGGCGCGCTGGTGGCCGATTTACTGCGCTTACTTCTCAAAATCCGCGCGCGTGAAATCAATGTCGCGGCGCGGCTCCTCGCGCGTTCGGACGAACTTGAACTGCTCGCGGCGGGTCAACGCACCGGCCTCGCGATACTCGAAGATTGGCGTTTCGAACAGTTCGGCCGTGACGCCCTTGATCTTGTCGAAGGCAAACTCGGCTTCGCCGTGCGCGACGGCAAGATGGTGATGTCCCGAATTGAAGGCGCGGAGTAGCGCCTTAAAATCTTAGCCCGCCACCTTGTGCAACTCATTAAACGGAATATTCTTGTCAGGCCGCTTGTCTCCAGGAAGCCCAAGCACACGTTCCGCGATAATGTTGCGCAAAATCTCGTCAGTGCCGCCTGCAATGCGCAAGCCCGCTGAATAAAGATAGGTTTGCTGCAACTTGGCAAGATGCGGTAGCGCGTCTTGGTCGCCTTGAATTAGCCCTGCTCCTTCGGCCATATCGGCGGCGAAGCTGCCCATATCCTGCATCATCTTGGCGACGACAACCTTTGAAATGCTCGACTCCGGCCCCGGCGTCCGCCCTGATGAGAGCGCCGAAATCGTCCGCATTCTTGTCAAAGCAATGCCGCGATCCTGAATATACACATCAGCGATTTTTTGGCGGACATGGCTTTGCTCAAGCGCATTGCCTTCCTCGGTGTCAATCGCCTTGGCGAGTTCGATCATTTCTTTAACGCCGGGCGCAGTCGCTGGTTTTCCGCCCACCGCAACGCGTTCGTGCATCAATGTCGTCAGCGACACTTTCCAGCCATCGCCAACTTCGCCCAGACGGTGACTGTCATTGACGCGAACATCAGTGAAAAATACTTCATTAAATTCCGAACTACCCGCCATTTGCTTGATCGGGCGTACTTCGATACCGGGGTCTTTCATGTTCACGATGAACATTGTCAGCCCCTTATGCTTTGGTGCAGACGGATCGGTACGCGTGACGACAATCCCGAAATCGCTGTGCTGCGCTCCGCTCGTCCAGACTTTCTGGCCGTTGATCACCCAATCATCGCCGTCGCGCTCTGCCTTGGTTCGGATGCCCGCAAGGTCTGAGCCAGCCGATGGTTCGGAGAATAGCTGGCACCACACTTCATCACCGCGCATAGCGGGCTCAAGATAGCGCGCTACGACCTCTGGATGGCCGTGCGTGAACACAGTCGGAATGCACATACCAAGGCCGATGGCGTATAGCCCGGTTGGCACATGATATTTGCTTTCTTCCTGATTGAAGATGATCTGTTGCATTGGCGTTGCGCCCTGCCCGCCAAGCGCCTTTGGCCAAGTGATGCCGACATAACCTGCGTTATATTTGACCGACTGCCACGCCTTAGCGCGCGCAACCACGTTCCCGCCAGTCATGGGATCACGATAGTCCCCAGCAGCAGTGGCGAGCCATGCGTTGATTTTAGCGCGGTAGGCCGCTTCATCCGGTGTATCGTCAAAGTTCATAACGTCGATCCTTTAAGCAGCAAGTTCGGTGTTTCGCTGTTCAAGCGCGCGGACAAGAGCATCTGACCAGAAACCCCGCGATCCAAGACTAAGCGCAAGAGTACGTGCCCGGCGATAGAAAAACTGGCAATCGCTTTCCCACGTAAAGCCAATCCCACCATGAAGCTGAACATTTTCTTCAGCCGCAAACTGACAAGCATCAATGGCAGCCACCCGCGCGCCAGCCGCAGCCTGAGCAAGCTCTGCGGCACCCGTGGAAAGCGCCCATGCGCCGTAATAGGCATGGCTGCGCGCCAGTTGGTTTTTGATATACATATCGGCGCAGCGGTGTTTCACGGCCTGATAACCACCAATTTTATTGCCGAACGCAATACGGTCTTTTGCATAGGCAACAGCCATATCCATCGCCGCATCGGCCCCACCGACGCCTTCAAATGCGAGGAGCACCGCGCTGCTATGAAGGAATTTTGCCCATAGTGCCGTCGCCGTGTCGCCGCTTGCCAGCACAGTGCACGGCACATCTGCAAAGCTGAGCGTCGCCGATTTGCGGACAAGATCAATCGTTTCACAAGGTGCGCGCGTTACGCCGGGTGCGGACAGATCAACCAACGCAATTACGAGGCCGCCGTTGGCATCGCTCGCAGTGACAATCGCAAAATTGGCGACCATACCGTCTGCCACGGGCCGCTTGGTGCCGCTAATCTTACCGCCCTCAAACCGCAGTTTAGGCGAAGCCACCGGACTGGCCGACGTGCCCTCGATCCAGCCAACCGTGCCAATTGCCGAACCATCGGCGAGCTTTGGTAGCCACGCCGTTTGCGCATCGGCATGACCGCTCGCGATCAAAAGCTCAGTCGCCATCAGCACCGACGATGTAAACGGCACCGGCGCAAGAAAGCGACCAAGCTCCTCGGCAAGCACGCATAGCTCAAGCACCGAAAGCCCAAGCCCACCATGCTCTTCCGGGATACGCAAACCTGTCCAGCCAAGCGCAACGATTTTGTTCCATAAAGCTGCATCATGCGTGGCATCGCCGTCCATCACCGCGCGCGCCTTATCATAGCCTGCCTCGGCGCTCAGAAACTTGCGCGCCTCATCACGAAGCGACTCTGCTTCTTCGGAAAACTGAAAGTTCATCGGTGACGCATCCTCTAGCTATTTTGCTTGGCTATATCGTTCGATGGCATAGGCTGCGCTACGCTTCAAGCAGTGAAGCAAACAACATAGGCTTCCCCTACGGCAGCCACCAACATTATCGCGCGACTTAACCTATGCGAGCGCCGGTCGTTTAATATTTCGCCAAAGAGTTACGAGTCGGAGCCTTTGCTGGCATGATTACAAACAACCAGTTGACTGTGCCGGACGGGACAGAGCTGCCGCCATCGCAGCGTGAGCTGCGTTCGGGACGGCTCTTCGCCTCAACCATGCGCATCCCTGGCCTTGGCGAACAAACCGTCGCAGTCCGCAACCTTTCACCAAGAGGGGCCGGGCTGCGCGCGCGGATACCACCGCCTGTTGGCATATTGATCATGATCAAACTCGGCCACTACGGCGAAGTCGAGGGGCGCGTACGCTGGGTCGATGGCCAACTGTTCGGCGTTGCGCTTGCCGATCCGATTGATCCCGACAGCTTTAACTTTGCTGCAAAGAAATGGGATAATTTGGCTGAAAGCATTGGCAACTGCCAAGTCGCCGACCGGTTCCGTCCCGAAACCAGCACTTACCGCCCCGGCTTTCGGCGCCGTTAATGCGTTGAGTTCAGCAAAAGCAGTGCCGTGCTTAAATTGAGACGAAGGGAAACGGGTTGGGCTGATCGAATGCGCTAATCTAGGCTACGCTTCATCACCAGCAATGTGGTACGGTCCGGTTTCAAACCATTATCGAGCACTATCTCGCCAATCTGTACAAAGCCCCACCGTTCGTAGGTGCGCCACGCCCACTCTGCGCGCGCCATTGAATCAAGCCACAGATACGCCGCACCACCCGTGCGCGCCTCGGCCTCGGCTGCTTCAAGAAGCACACGGCCAACCCCTGCCCCGCGCACCGAGCCGAACATATAGATTTTTCCGACCCATGCCCCGCCCGCTTTGCCGTCCACCGGATCAGGCGTATTGAGCCGCATGGTCAGAAAGCCAACCGGCGCGCCGTCAACCTCCGCCACCCAAACCCGTGCCTCTGGCAACGCAAAAAATGCGGTAAACGCCGCCGCGCCAAATCCGTTTAGATAGGCATAATAGGCCGCTGGCGTTTCCCACCAATCACCATAAGCCTCGGCATAAGCGGCAGGGCCAATCAAGCCGAGCATGGGAATATCAGAGGGCGTCGCACGGCGGATGGTGAGCATGATGGCTGGTTAGGCTCCACAGCACGATGAGAAAAGCCTGTGACACCAAAAATTTGGATTTAATTCACCGTTGCCAGAAACACAGTAGCAAAGCTGGTGCCCGGTGCGACCGATGTCGCCGTTGCAGTTACCGTGCTGCCGCTGAATGAGGCTCCGAATGGGTCGATTTCATCGGTACCTGCGGCATTATCGTCCTCGACTGTGGCAGCGCCAGCGCAGCTCGTTCCAGATGCAATGCTATTAGGAACAAAAGTGACGTTGGCTGGCAGCGCATCAACCTCTACAATATTGGTCATAGTACCACCACCGGCTGTATTTGTAACCAAAATGCAATAGCGCAGCGTCGCACCGGGGATCGCTTTTGGATCGGCCGTGCTGATACCGTCGCTTATAATGGCGCTGGTTTTGGTTACGCTCACCTGCTGGGCAGTGATGAATAAATCAGCCCGCCTGAACGTGCCGACATCAACCGCAACAGAATCGCAGATCACCATTGTCCAAGTGCCCAACGCATTTTGCCCGTCAAATGCGCTGAGTGGGCTGTTGGGTATGAAGTTCCGTTGATAGGGCGGCACAGCTCCAACAGTATCAACCGTCGTATGCGTTGCGATTGCGGCAGCGCCTTCATCATTAAAGAGGACGTTGAGATTATCGACCCCAGTGCCAGTATTGAGCAGCAACTGTACGGTGGTTCCGCCCGGAGAGCGAAGCGAAATGCGCAAATCGCTGCGAAAAGTGTGCGAAAGCAACACCCCGAAATCAACGTCGCCAATGATAAAACTGGTCGGCACGGTAAATGTCCGCGTTACCGTTACTGCACAGTTTGTCGAATCGGTGATCGCCCCTGTAGTGGTGGTGGTAAATTGACCAATTAGCTGAGCATGCGCAGACGGCATAAAGAGGCCGAAAAAGACCGAAAAAATCAACAGTATCTGAAATATTTTTCCATTGCACGATAAAAAATTATTGCGATTCATATGCGCGACCTTCTTTTATTTTTACATTGTTACGCACAATATTCTTAAGTTTCCATGTTATGAGACGATCTCAGATCGCGTCACGATAGGCAAATCAGCGCGCGCCAGCATAGATGGAAAGCCCCAACCCTTGAATGCCATACGCTACTGTATTATATGAGCATAACACCGTAATCAAGGAGCCCAACATGGCAGGCAAAGGCAAGAAAGCATCAAAGGCGAAGTCCGGCGACAAGAAAATGAAGTTCAAAGTGCCCAAAAATATTGGCGGCGTCAAAATCCCCAAGGAATTGCGGCGTGAGGGCGATAAGCTCATTGAGGCGATCCGCTTTGCCATCACCAGCCAAGCCACTGCGGCGGCGTTTACCGCGCTGTCACGGCTCAATACCAACCCTAACCGTGATCGCGGGGTGCACTGATTGTTGATGCGGCTTGGCGTTGGGCGGGCGGGCGGATAGGCTGTATGGCATGTCTAACGCCACCCTATCCCACACCGCGCACAACGGTACCTGCCACTGCGGGGCTGTGCACCTCACGATCCCGCGTAAGCCCGATTATGTGAATGACTGTAACTGTACGCTCTGCAGCAAGCACGCCGGACTCTGGGGCTATTACGACCCCGCCGAGATCAGCATCAGCGGCGACACCCGCACTTACATCCGCGCTGACATGCCAGAACCCGCCATTCGCACCCACTTCTGCGTCATGTGCGGCTGCACCACGCACTGGACGATGTTGGAGGTCTTCGCCACCAACCACCCCGAAACGCCCGTCAGAATGGGCCTCAACATGCGGTTGTTTGAAGTGGAAGTAGTGGAAGGGGTCGAGGTGCGGTTTCCCGATGGCCGGGCGTGGAATTAAACAAAGCGTCGCACAGTAGACCTAAAAAAGTCCGCTGCTTCTAATTTTGCTGCGCGTGTCAAGGCGACGCGGCCTTGGTCGAACAGCGGACGTGCTGCACTAAATTCGTGATCCACGAACTGCACAATTGGTATTGGCAACAGCCCGAGACCCAGCTCTCGCGTTTCGGCTTTTTTGATCAGAAGTTCTCTAACCAAAGCGTCCACGTCGGGCGGCGGCGCGCACTCCGCCATAAGCGTGGGGAAGTGCATCGGCGCAATTGCCTCTCCTTCATGCATTCGCATCCATCGCAGCGTGGCCGCCGGACGAAGTGCATAAAATAGTTTTTTAAGCGCAACCTGTTTACCGTCGCCAAAATAGGTTTGGCGTTGCCGCTCGCCCAAATGAAGATAATGCCGCCCGATCAATGTTCGGTTCGCGAGCCGTCGTGTTAAATCCAGAAACTCGTCACGAAAGCGGGCCTCACCCTGATAGATGACCGGCGACCGCAGCCATTCAATGATGACCGCGTTGCCCTTCAGCATCAACTTCAACGCTTTGCCCAGATCCCATCCATTCACGTCAAGATCGCCGATAAGCGGCGTCTCAATCACATCGCGCTCCGGCCAAAGTGATAAATAGGCATCCTGATTTCGGATATAGACAAAACGACAGTCATAGTCGCTATCGGGTGACGGAAAGCCCCATGCCCGGCTGCCACTTTCAATGGCAAGCGGGATGCAAACCTGATGGTCGCGTTCGATCGTATCGAGCAGCGCGTCGATTTCGGACACCGTGCGCGAATCGAAAGTCGACGGTATGTTCCGCAATCTGTTCACGTCGCTTTCTTCTTCCGCCCCTTCGCCACGGGCGTACTCTCAACTGCGATGGACTTCGCCAGTACGCCCTTCAAATAATGCCCGGTATAGCTGCGCGGCTCCTTCGCGACATCCTCTGGCGTGCCCTCCGCAACGATTTCGCCGCCCTTCACGCCGCCTTCTGGGCCAAGGTCGCAAATCCAGTCGGCTGATTTAATAAAATCAA
>JBBTEI010000042.1:0-12326 GCA_038042405.1 Pseudomonadota bacterium | reverse complement strand
ACACGTGGGCTTGAGGGCAAGGAACTCGCCGAATATGCGCTGATGGCACGAACGGGCGCGAAGGCCATTGCAACGGGGCGCGCATGGATTGCCGATAGCGGCGTGATGCTGCGCGTGCTGACCTATGCCGCTTCACTCAATCTAACCGTGATCGCCCATGCGGAGGACGGCGGGATAACGCGCGGCGCGGTGGCAACCGCTGGCGAAACCGCAACGCGGCTTGGACTGGCAAGTGCGCCCGCAGCGGCTGAGGCGATTGCGATGGCGCGCGATATCGCGCTTGCGGAAGGATGCGGCGCACGGCTCCATTTTCGTCAGGTAACGACCGCGCTTGGGTTCGATCTGATCCGCGAGGCGAAAACCAAAGGGCTGCCCGTGACGTGCGGAATTACGCCCGCGCATCTGTTCCTGTCCGACCTCGCGGTGAACGATTTCCGTACCTTTGCGCGCCTTTCGCCTCCGCTACGCAGTGAGGACGACCGCAAGGCTGCGATTGAGGCAGTGCGCGACGGCACGATTGATGTGCTGTGTTCGGCGCATGATCCGTGTGGGCCAGAGGCGAAACGCCTACCCTTTGCTGACGCGGCGTCGGGCATGGCGGGGGCCGAAACTTTGCTCGCGCTCGGGCTTGGGCTCGTGCGTGACGGGGTGATTGCCCTGCCCCGCCTGTTCGCGATGCTCTCGGCCAATCCAGCCACAATTTTGGGCGTAGAGGGCGGATCGCTAGACGTCGGTGCTGCGGCTGATCTGGTGATTTTCGATGCCGAGCAGCCGTGGCAAATCAACGGCGCGCGCTTTGCCGCCGCCGCTGATAATACGCCGTTTGATAAAATGCCAACGCAAGGCAAAGTCCGCCACACCATAAAAGGGGGACGAATGCTCTGTTAGGCTATTGGCCTAGCGGCGCGCAGCAATCCGGGGGCTACCACCGCGTAAAACAAACTGCATCGGCGCATCCCCCGCAACCGAGCGGACGAAACATTGGCCGCCCGATTTCTTGACTTGCATGCACACTTGGCTAGCGGCTTCGCGAGTAACAAAACCCGACACTGAAAGCCGATGAAGTGCGCCGTTTTTCACTTTCACACGTGCGCTGGTAGGATCATAGTTACGTAGTTCACCAACCTTGCTAGCGGCACGCTCCCAAGCGCCTTCAACATGCGTCATTCTTGCATAGGCCCCAAGCTGAACGACAAATTGGCCACTGCGCACGCCACGATTGATTGATGGCACAAATGCTGCGGTTTGAACGGCGGTTGACTGGGCCACAGGCCGGACAACGGCTTGCTTGAACGGACTTGGTGACGCCTTTACAAGTGGCGGCGCAACATAGGGTTTTGGCTCATCAAGCGCGATTTCGACTGTGTTTGTGGGTGCCGACGCAGCATAGGCTGGCGCTGACGCTTTAGCCGACGTCTCAAAAACAGGGTCTGGAGCTTCGGATGCTGCGACAGGCCCAGCTTGCGGGATAATGCTTTGTTGCGGCGTTGATGCGGCAAGCGCCTGACCAACCGGCATTGCCAATGCGAGCTCTCTAGGTTGACCCGAGTCCGCAACTGGCGTTACACGAAGCAGTCCAGCGACCTGATCCCAAGCTGCACGCGGGGAGGCCATCAGTGCCCAGTCGCCCATACGTGCATCAACCATATCTGGTGAAAGATCCTGCGATGCCACAACGCGTGCCTCAATCCAGCGACCGCCAAGCGCATAAGCCAAACCGAGATTCTGGCGCGTTTTGGAATCAGCATCAGCGCCGCGTGCAGCTTCCTGAAGCGTAGTAATCGCGCCAACAATGTCTCCAGCAAGCGCAAGCGCAAGTCCATAATCTGCAAGCCCAATGACAGGGCGATGCTCTTCGAGCAAGCTCATTGCTGCACCGCCATCGCCGCGTGCAATTTTCATCAACGCAAGATTCAGCGCATATTTACCATTGCCCGGATCAAGTGCGAGCGCATCAGAAAAGCTTGTTTCTGCAGAGGTAAATCGACCCGCTGCAACGTAGGCGCGGCCTAGCAACGCACGATAGGTAGCACTGTTAGGTACCAGCGCTACCGCACGTTCTGCGCGTGCAACGGCTTTTGCCTTGCTGCCCTTGGTACTTGCCAGAATGGCCGATGCCTGAGCAGCATAGCCTTGGGCATCTTTCATCGCGCCCCCCTGATCCGAAGCCGTCTCCGCAAGTGCCTGCTGCGACGCGGGCCCAAATGTCGTCATGCTCGCGCCGATAACCAGCGTTGACAGAGCGAGTTTAGCGAATTTGGCGGTGTTCATTTTCGATCTCCGGGTGAAATTGCCATGCTGGCTTATCCGAGCGTGGCCAAGTGACTGTTCTGGGGTTGCCGCGCGAGATACTCGTCAAGCGCTTGCGTCACGATTTGCTGCGCGGAACGATGATTGACCGCACAAATCAAACGGAGCCGCAAGTGCCGCTCCGAATCAAGCCGCAGGGTAAAGGCCGCCTTTGGTTTGCTGCCAGGTGCCGCTCGGGCGATTGGAGCCACAGCGGGATGTGCAATCACAGGCTCCACGACAACAGGCACGGGGGAAGGCGATTGAAAGCGTTGGGCAAGCTCTTCCTGCTGTGCAACAACGCGTGGAGGAATAACAAGCGTTGCGATTGGGGCGTTGTGAAGCGCCACTGGCTGCAATTGAGCGGGTGCTGAGACTGGCGTATCATCGCCCATATCATTCCAGCCAAGATCATCCAGCGACTCATTGGCTACTGCGAAGCCCGTGTTTTCGCTATTAAAGCGAAAGCTTTGCGGGCGCATCGCAGGCTTTGCAGCCCCCTTACGCGCAAGCAAACCTGACGAGAGCGAGGCGAATGGTTTGGGTTCGGACATGTTGCCTCCTCCCATCACTGGCCAACGCCGCGACGGCCGAAGCCACCGCCTGCGATGGCGCGATTTTGAAGCTGGGTCGGCTGTGTGCCGGGCACAGCGAAAACCGTTCGACGGAAATTCTTTTCAAGCCGGTCAGCGATATAGCTCCACAACTCAACAACCTCCTGCGCCGAGCGACCGTTCGGATCGACCTCCATAACGGTGCGACCATCGATCATCGATGCAGCATAGTCGGTACGGTGGTGCAGTGTGACCGGCGCAACAGTGCCGTGCTGCGAGAGCGCAACAGCAGCTTCGTAAGTGATTTTGGCTTTGGGTGTTGCGCCGTTGACGACGAAGAGCAAAGGCTTGCCAGCGCGTTCGCACAAATCAACGGTAGCGCCAACTGCGCGAAGATCATGCGGGCTTGGTCGGGTTGGGATAACGATCAGCTCAGCCACAGTGATGACGCTCTGGATAGCCATCGTAATCGCGGGCGGCGTATCAATCACTGCGAGTTTGAAGCCCTGCTGCCGCAGCGTTTCAAGGTCAGCAGCAAGCCGCGCAACCGTAGTCTGCGCAAAGGCTGGCAGTTCTGATTCACGTTCGTTCCACCAATCGGCAAGCGAGCCTTGCGGATCGATATCGATCAGGACGACCGGGCCGGCCCCCGCCAATTGTGCCTGAACCGCAAGGTGACCTGACAAAGTCGTCTTGCCCGAACCACCCTTTTGCGATGCCATCGCTAAAACGCGCATAAATATCCTTGATCTTGCAATTTGGTTTGGAACGAATGGCACACGGATGGCTAAAATCTGGTTAATGACTGGGCATGTTAAATGCGCTTCGTGAGAAATTGGCGAACAGACCCTGCTAACTCTTTGTTAAGCCTTTCATGGTTAATGCCCTCTTCATCATCTGTTGCGGGGAAGTGTCATGCGTTCGAAATTGGTGGCTTCTGGATTGACTATCGCCATCGCGTTGATGGCCACGTCGGTGCGTGCTGACGTAAAAGCAGGCGTTGATGCGTGGAGCCGGGGCGATTATCCTGCCGCTATAAAGGAATGGCGACCACTCGCGATTAACGGCGATGCCGATGCGCAGTTCAACCTCGGCCAAGCCTATAAGCTCGGGCGCGGCGTTCCGGTCGATTTCAAGCTGGCCGAGGGCTGGTATCGCAAAGCGGCCGACCAGGGCCATTTTCAGGCCGAAGATAATCTGGGACTGATACTGTTTCAAAATGGTGACCGTCCTAAAGCATTGCCCTACATCGAAAAATCGGCAGGTCGCGGAGAACCACGCGCGCAATATGTGCTGGCAACCGCGCTCTTTAACGGCGATCTTGCCAAAAAGGATTGGGTGCGCGCTTATGCGCTGATGACACGCGCTTCAGCCAGCGGCCTTAGCCAAGCATCCGGCAGCCTATCGCAGATGGATCAGTTCATTCCGCTTGAGCAGCGGCAAAAGGGGTTGGCGATGGCGCGCAATCTTGAAGCCGCCGAGCAGCGCCCGCAATTTGCCGAAGCCCCGGCGGTCAAACGCCCTCCCCGTGTACCTGAGCCCCCAATTCGCGTTGAAGATATACCAGCATCATCGCCTGAGCCAAAAATGCCGGACAAGCCGGTCAAAGTTGCAATGGTTGAAAAACCCTCAATGATGAAACCAAAATCAACTGCTCCTGCTCCTGCCCCAATCGCCGGGCCCGCTTGGCGCGTCCAGCTTGGTGCCTTCGGTGACCAAGGCAACGCCCGTGCACTATGGAGCAAACTTCTAGGTCGCTTTGCAGCACTTGGCGGCTTGCAACCTTATTTTGTAAAGGCGGGAAATGTGACGCGGCTTCAGGCGGGGCCAATCGCTGGCAAAGTAGGAGCAGAGCGCGTGTGTGCCTCGCTAAAAGCCAGCGGACAAGGTTGCCTCGTGGTTGGGCCATAGCGCAGTTTCGGTTTACCTAGGCTAAAACCAGAAATGCACCCCAACGATAAAGTTGGTTACACTCGCATCTTCGCTCGCAGCCCTTGCAAAACGGGCTGTGTCACCAAACTGGCGCACCCATTCAACTCCAATATAGGGTGCGAACTCGGGCTTAATTTCATAGCGCACACGCAAGCCAAGTTCGAGATCGGAAAATCCCGAACCAATCCCATTCTCCCGTACATCCTGCGCGGCTAGATTCAGTTCCGCACGCGGTTGAGCGATCAACCTCTGCGTAATGCGCTGATCATAATAGCCCTCAAGCCGAGCAAGCACATCACCCTTGTTTGACAGGAACAGTTGAGCATCAACATCGAACCAGAAGGGCGCAATCCCTTCAATGCCAACCACCACATATGTGCGTGAGGGATTGGGCTTGATGTCATAGCGGACGCCCGCTTGCAGATCGAAATAGGGCGCTATTGCGAGCGAATAGAGCAACTGCACCTCGGCATCCTCAAGCGCTCCGCCCAATTCACCCTCACCTTCAGATTTGATGACAAGCTTTTGCAGATCACCACCAAAGCGCGCAGCACCTTCCCAGCGATAGCCATCCGAGCGCGCCCGCGCCTGATATTCAGCGAGGTTAAACATGACCGAGCGACTGATCAGCCCACCATTTTCCTTGCGCAGTATTTCGCGTGCGCGCGCCATTTCGGCTGGATCAAACAACGCATCGGCGGCATGATCTTCGGGCGGCGCAGGCGCAGGGGTGTTGCCAATTTCAGTCGCAGGTGGCGCAGGCGGGGCATCCTGTTCGGCAACAGCCGCAGCCGCCAACATCAGCAAAATCATCATGCCTGATCATCTTCTTTGCGCACCGTAACCACGCGGAACATGCCGGTGTGCATATGAAACAGCATGTGGCAGTGAAACGCCCAATCGCCCAGTGCATCGGCGGTGAGATCAAAACTGATCTTGCCCCCCGGCAGGACGTTAACGGTATGCTTTGATGGCTGGTTACCGGGATTACCATTAACCAGTTCAAAAAAATGGCCGTGCATATGAATCGGGTGCGGCATCATCGTATGGTTGATCAGGTTGACACGCACTCGCTCATTTTGGCGGAACGCTAACGGTTCAGCCCGATCACTAAACTTCACGCCGTCAAATGACCACATATAGCGCTCCATGTTCGCGGTCAGGTGGATGTCAAGTTCACGGCTCGGAACACGGCTATCGGCGTTCGGCTCAAGCGCCACCAGTTGGCGGTAGGTCAACACGCGGTGATCAAGCTTTTCAAGGCCCGTAGGCCGATCCCCCGAACGGTCTTCTGCTTCGGGGGAGAGCGTCGCAACCCCCGGCCCCATCTTAACCTGTGGCGCGACCGACGGATCGCGCATCTTCATATTCATCGCACCATGATCCATTTTCATATCGCCATGGCTCATCATACTATGATCCATCCCAGCCATACTGCCGTGATCCATCCCGGCCATGTCCCCCATGCCCATCCCCATATCTTTCATGCCGAGCAGCGGACGTTCGCGCAAAGGCGGCACGGACGCGACCATGCCAAGGCGCGGTGCCAACGTCGCGCGACACAGGCCCGAACGGTTGATCGCCTCGGCAATAAAGCCATAAGCTTGCTCAGCGGGCGGCATCACGATCACATCATAGGTTTCAGCAATTCCGATCTGAAACTCATCGACCTCAACCGGGCGGATATCGATGCCATCGGCCTGAACCACGGTCATTGGCAGACTAGGAATGCGGACGTTAAAATTGCTCATCGACGACGCATTGATGATCCGCAGGCGGATACGCTCTCCTTTGGTAAACAGTCCCGTCCAGTTCGCGGCGCTATCATGGCCATTGATCAAATAGGTGTAGGCGGGTGCCGACACATCAGAGATGTCGGTCGGATCCATCCGCATTGCGCCCCACATCAACCGATCACTAAGCGACTGATCCTTGCCCTTGGTAAGCCCAGCAAGCGTTTGCTTTTGACGGTTGAAATATGCGCCTTCAATCTTGAGCTTCTTGAGCATCGCGTGCGGGTGCATCGCGCCCCAATCGGATAGGATAATCACATGCTCACGGTCATAACGCACCGGATCGGGCTTGGCCGGATCAACAATGATCGCGCCAAACATGCCCATCGCGTCCTGCATATTTGAATGGCTGTGATACCAGTATGTGCCTGCCTGCTGCACCTTGAAGTCGTAGTTGTACGTCTGCCCCGGCTTGATCCCAGGAAAGCTAATCCCGGGAACACCGTCCATATTGAACGGCAAGAGAATACCGTGCCAGTGGATTGAGCTGTCCTCCGCCAATGCATTGGTCACGGCCAGCCGCACCGATTGTCCTTCCTTCAAACGGATAATTGGGCCGGGCATTGTCCCGTTAACCGTCAGCGCGTGGCCCGCCTTGCCATTCAGGCCAAAAGTCGCATGAGCAAGCTTGAGCGCGATCTCCTCACCCGACACGCTTTCCATCGGCGGGGTGAGGCCAGTCGCATCATGCGCCCAAGCCGGCAGGTAAGACGCGAATGCCGCCGCGCCGCCGGCCAATCCTGCAGTTTTCAGCACCGCACGGCGGTCAACAATAACATTTTTCATGTTCACAACCTTCGAACAATTGCCGTACCGGCGCTAACTCACAAAAAATCCACTAGCATATGTACCATAGTACGGAGTCAAGGGCTAAAATGCACGCGCTTGTAGCGCGTTAGCACTATGATAATAGCTCATATAGTGCTAATTCAGTCGCCAAATTATAGGTGCTTTTTGAGGATTTTGACTGATGTATAAACCTGCTTTCGTTTTCATAGCCTCGCTCGCTACAGCAACTGTGTTCGCAGCGCCCGCGCGCGCTGACGTAAAGCTGGTAAAATCCAACCCCGCCGCGAACGCTGTGGTCGCAAAGCCAACCAAGATTGAGCTAACCTTCAGCGACAAAATCGTCGGATCAACTGCGATCAGCCAGCTTGTGATGATGACAATGGCCGGCATGACCGACCACCAACCGATGCTGATGCGCGAATATTCAGCGCAAATGTCAAAAGACGGCAAAACCATGGCCCTCCTCCTCCGCCGCCCTCTCCCCGTCGGCACTTATGACCTGAAATATGAAGTTACCGGCGCTGACAAACATAAGATCAAGGGCGTGGTGAGCTTTGGGGTAAAGTAGAAGGCGATTTTGGCGATCTAAGCGCTTTGCCCCTTGCTTTTACCCTCATTATCCGCCAATGGCGCGCCTCCACTATTGTGGAAGACGAAAGCCGGAGGGGTGTGGGCATGGTGCCCTCATCAGCGATCGGTAGGATAAGGAAAAGCGCACATGGCTCTATACGAGCATGTATTTCTCGCGCGTCAGGATCTGGCTCAGGCTCAGGTTGATGCGCTGGCGGCAACCGCTACAGAAATCATCGAAACCAACGGCGGCAAGGTCGCCAAGACAGAAACTTGGGGGCTTCGCAGCCTTGCTTACAAGATCGCGAAAAACCGCAAGGCACATTATGTGATGCTCGAATTTGATGCCCCCGGCAATGTGGTTGCTGAACTTGAGCGCCAGACGCAGATCAACGAAGACATCATTCGTTACATGACGATCAAGGTTGATGCGAATGAAGTCGGCCCATCAGTGATGATGCGCAAGGCCGATCGTGCGGATCGCCCACGCCGCGACCGTGATGATCGTCCGCGCCGTGATGATGACAATTTTGGTGGGAGAGACTAATCATGGCACGTCCATTTTTCCGTCGCCGCAAAAGCTGCCCCTTCGCCGCAAAAGATGCGCCGAAGATCGACTATAAGGATGTCCGCTTGCTTCAGGGCTTTGTCTCTGAACGTGGCAAGATCGTCCCCAGCCGCATTACGGCGGTTTCCGCAAAGAAGCAGCGCGAACTCGCTCAGGCGATCAAGCGTGCGCGTCACATCGGGCTCCTGCCCTACCTTGTGAAGTAAGAAGGAGAATTTACCATGGAAGTGATCCTTCTCGAACGCGTTGAAAAGCTTGGCAAGATTGGTGATGTCGTCACCGTCAAGAACGGCTTTGCGCGCAATTTCCTTTTGCCGCGCAAGAAAGCGCTCCGCTCAAATGCTGCAAACCTTAAGGTGTTTGAATCGCAAAAGGCACAGATTGTTGCTACCAACGACGCGCGACGCGCCGAAGCCGAAATCGATGCCAAGGGCGTTGAGGGCAAATCGGTAACGCTGATCCGTCAGGCATCAAACACTGGCCAGCTTTACGGCTCAGTCGCAGTGCGTGACATTGCTGAAGCGCTTGCCGCCGACGGTGCCAAGGTTGGCAAGCAGCATGTTGTACTTGACCGCCCGATTAAGTCGATTGGCATTTATGATGTCAAGGTAACGCTCCACGCCGAAGTGGTCGTTATGGTCAAGGTCAATGTGGCACGTTCACCTGAAGAGGCGGATTTGCAATCGCAGGGCGTCAACGTGATGACCGATATGTTCGAAAAGGACACGGCGGGCTTCACAGAGGATTATGATCCTAACGCCGAACCCGGCGAAATCGCTGTCGAAATGGCTGCTGAAGCCAGTGCGCCAGAGGCTTAATCGCTCTCAAATGATAAAACGAAAAAGGGGTCGCAATTTGCGGCCCCTTTTTTGTGTCAATAACCCATCAGGCTCATGACTTCTTTGCGACTACGATGATCGTCAAGGAAGCAACCAAGCAAGCGCGATGTCGTCATACCAACGCCGTGGGTGCGCACGCCCCGCCCCGTCATGCAGCCGTGTTGCGCCTCGATAACAACGGCCACACCTTGCGGATGAAGATTGTCCCAAATGCACTGCGCGACCTGCGCGGTCAGCCGTTCCTGCACCTGTAACCGCCGGGCATAGCCTTCGAGCACGCGGGCGAGCTTCGATATGCCTACAACGCGGTCTTTGGGCATGTAAGCGATGCTCGCAGTCCCCGTGATCGGCGCCATATGATGTTCGCAGTGTGACTGGAACGGGATATGTTTGAGAAGGACAAGTTCATCATAACCGCCCACTTCCTGAAAAGTGCGTGACAAATGGTGCGCCGGATCCTTGCCATAACCTTCGCAATATTCGCGCCACGCGCGCGCCACGCGTTTGGGCGTATCCAGCAGACCTTCGCGGGTCGGATCGTCGCCCGTCCAGCGGATCAGTGTTTGGATCGCCTGCTGCACCTCAAGTGGCACAGCAATTTTGCCCGACTCTGCGTCTGGCACGTCGTGATAATCAGCCATGCGACTTGCTACACGCGCCAGCATTTCAAAACCAGCACAATTCGCACAACGGTGATGCAATAGAGCAACAGTCGGCACGGGACTACCGATTTACGCTACGTCAAGCATAGCGTTATTCAGTATCAAATAGAAACTTCCTAAAATATCGGGCATTTCGGCTAAAATTGGTCGTTGACGTACGCGTAAACGCACAGCACTATTGCCCCGAACACTGCGCAAAAGACGCTTCTTCACCAAGATGTGAGCAAATTGGGAGACGACTAATATGAAAAAATTTGAACTATTTGGCGCTACGGCAATCGCCCTGCTTGCGGCAACGCCAGCCTTCGCCCAGAGCGAGGAACCAGCACAACAAGCCGCGCAAGATGCCGAAGAGGATGTAGCTACTGACGAAATCATCGTGACGGCAACGCTGCGCAGCGAAAATCTGCAGAGCGTTCCAATCGCGGTGACCGCGTTCAACACTGCAACACTTGAAAAGGCTGGTGTTCGCGATATCCGCTCACTCGACCAAGTGTCGGCGAGTTTTAACCTCAATAGTTCGCAAACCGAAAGCGGCGGTACAACCCTGCGTGTTCGCGGCGTCGGCACGACCGGCAACAATACCGGACTTGAAAGCGCTGTCGGCATTTTCCTCGACGGCGTCTATCTCAGCCGCCCGGGCATTGCACTGGGCGATTTGCTTGATGTCTCACAAGTTGAACTTCTGCGCGGCCCGCAAGGGACGCTCTTTGGTCGCAACACATCGGCGGGTGCTCTCAATATCAAGACGCTCAAGCCTAACCTCAACAAGTTCGAAGGTTTCGCGAACGGCACCTATGGCAATTATGATCTGATCAATCTTCAAGGCGGGATTTCAGCCCCGCTGGTCGATGGTATCCTTGGCGTCCGTATTTCGGGGGCATATCGTAATCAGGATGGGTTCCAACGCAGCACCACCGGCGCTGAAAGCAATGACCGCAACCGCTACATCGTTCGCGGCCAATTACTGTGGGAGCCCAATTCTGATTTCAGCCTGCGTTTAATCGCCGATTATCAAAAATCGAAAGAAAAATGTTGCGATGCAGTGATCATTCAGGACACCAGCTTGGTAGCAGCCGGCGCTTATGCAGTGTATGGTCTGCCCGCCAATGGTGGCGCTTCAGCGACAGGTCTGTCAGCGTTTAAGAGTCGGACAACAAATGGTCAGCAATTCTTCGATCGCATCCGCCAATACGGTGTGTCGGCAGAAATCAACTACAAGCTTGGCAACGCCGATCTTGTGTCGGTAACCGGTTATCGCGACTCACGCTCCTCCTCGCAGCAGGAAACCGATTTCGTTGGCCTCAATGTCTTTTCGACTGGCCAAGGTTCGACAGCCAACCCGGGCACGCGTGACGGCTTCACCAAGATTAAAACCTTCTCGCAAGAGCTGCGAATTTCTGGCAGCGCACTTGAAGACAAGTTCCAATATCTTGTCGGTGGCTATTATTCAGATGAGCGTATCGACGAGCAAGCTACGCTTACACTAGGTCCAGATTATCAGCGCTATATCAGCGCCAACTTCTTCCCATTCCTTGTTGGGGCACTCGGTAATCCGCTTGCACTCGGGCCAAACCCGGCGCTGACACTGGCGCAAGGGCGCAGCGCTGCGGGCAATTTTGCCACCAATGGTGACAGTCAGAATGGCCGCAACCTTTCGATCTTTACAAACAATACGTTCAAGATAACCGAGCGGTTCGCTTTCAACTTCGGGCTGCGCTATTCGGATGATCGCAAGGTTGGCAAGGGTTTCCAACTCGCGGCCAATTCGCCTGCCTGTATCGGCGTGCTGACCAATCCAGCGCTGACAACAGCGGGGTCACCACTTGCGGCCTTCTTCCCGCTCGCTGCCGGCCTCACTTGCTTCCCCTTCTCGACGCAGCAGAACATTCCAGGTGCCGGGACGCCAGCTAATCCGATTGTGCCCGCACCGTTCAGCAGCGTCTATAAGAACGACCAACTGGTCTATACCGGCAAACTGACATGGAAGCCAAAGGACAATATCAACACTTATGCCAGTTTCACACGCGGTTATAAGGCGGGTGGTTTCAACCTTGACCCGACCGCTGCAGCGGGCGGAGCAGATCCGCGCTTCCGCCCAGAAACGGTCAACGCCTATGAAGTCGGCATTAAGACCAAGCTGATTAACAACAGCGTCACCGCCAACCTCGCAATATTCAAGCAGGATTTGGAGAATTTCCAGGTTCTTGAATTCACCGGGGTTCAGTTTGTCACGTTCAACGTCGCCAAAGCCAAGGCAACCGGTGCCGAACTTGAACTCAATGCGCGGATATCCCCCGAATTCTCGACGAACATTGCCTACACCTTCA
>JBBTEI010000041.1:0-34877 GCA_038042405.1 Pseudomonadota bacterium | reverse complement strand
CCCAGCCAAGCCCCCATGCGCCGAGCGTCGGGCTTTCCCAGTCATCCTCGACGAAGCGGATATCATGCTTGCGTGGGTCAATGCCAATCGCATCAAGGCTGCCGAGATACAGCTCTTGCAGGTTCGGCGGCGATGGCTTCATGATCACCTGATACTGGTAATAATGCTGGAGCCGGTTTGGATTTTCGCCATAACGCCCGTCGGTCGGTCGGCGGCTTGGCTGGACATAGGCGGCGTTCCAATGATCGGGGCCAAGCGCGCGCAGCGTTGTCGCGGGGTGAAACGTGCCCGCGCCCATCCGCATGTCATAGGGCTGAAGGATGACGCAGCCCTGCGCGCCCCAATAGGCATGGAGCGTCAAGATCAGGTCTTGAAAACTAAGGCTTTTAGCGTCCGACATGGCGGCAGGCCTTGGCCGATGGCGCTTACGAGGTCAAGCGAGCACCTTCACTTTGTAAGGGTCACAAATCTTTTTGTAAGGTCTTATTGACATTGTCCGCGACTCACGACATATAGTCATGGTAACCTGACATACCGTCAGGGAACAGTGACAACATAGTCAAGGATAAACCAAGGTGTTTCAGGACGATGACATGAAAAACAGGCTGAAGGTGCTGCGCGCCGAACGCGACTGGAGTCAGGCCGAATTGGCCGGACGGCTCGATGTCTCGCGTCAGGCAGTCAATGCGATTGAGACGGGGAAATATGACCCTTCCCTCCCGCTCGCATTCAAAATCGGTCGCTTGTTCGACCGTAAGATTGAGGAGATTTTCGATGCTGAATTTGCAGGAGGCGACAATGGGTGATGGTCGCGACGGCGAAGGCAAGAAACGGCTGACCAAGCGCGAAATCCGCTATTGGGGGGTGACAATAATCGGCGCAATTTTTGCACTGTTGATTCTCGAATGGATGCTGTATTTCGCAATTGACAACCCAGCCTATGTTGAAGGCAGCAGTGCTTTGCGGCACTTTTTTCCACCCGGTATTGCGATTACCGGTGTCGCTGTTCTTACGATATTTTTTGCCGGATTCATCATTTACACCTACCGGATAATCGACGAACAGGAACGAGAAGCCTTTCACTGGGCCAATACGGTCAGCTGGAACTGTGCCTGCATCATGTCAATGATTTGGTTCTTCCTTCATGCCGCGCAGCTTGTGGCCGCGGTCAACGGCTTGACTGTGCTACTTGTCAGCGGCGTTGCCGGCCTCGTTGTTTGGGCTTGGAAGAAATATTTCTGAATCACACATGCAACTCTAAACTCACAAATTCGAAAGATACCACCATGAAAAACAATATATTGCTCGCAGCTCTTGCGAGCGCGACCCTCCTATTGTCCAGTGTCGGCCCAATGGGCAGCAACCGCGCCTTGGCGGCCGATCCAACCGCAGCCCCCGCAGCCGCTACGATCAATGCTGATCCCGCGCTGTGGGTGATCAAAGATGCTGACACCTCTATCTATCTGTTCGGCACAGTTCATGTGCTCAAGGATAATATCAAATGGTTCGATGGTGGCGTGAAGGCGGCCTATGATGCGTCGCAGGAAGTTGTACTCGAAGCCGATATATCCGATCCTGCATCACAGCAGGGTGCAATGATGAGACTGGCAATTGATCCTGATGGCCCGACTCTGAGTGAAAAGCTAGGCACAGATAACGCTGCATATCAATCAGTTTTGAGCGGCCTAGGCATCCCCTCTGCCGCCTTTGATAAACTGGAACCATGGGCTGCCACTTTAACGCTTCCACTTGTTTCATTCATGAAATCGGGAATTAAACTTGATAGCGGCGTAGAAATGACTTTGCTTGCTACGATGAAGGCGGACGGCAAAAAACTTATGACCCTTGAGACAGTAGAAGAGCAAATGGGATATCTTGATGCATTGCCCGAAGCAATTCAGATCGCTTTCCTAAAGTCGACCGTTGCTGATTTTCCTAAAGCTGGCCCACTCACCGATGAGGTGATGGCCGTCTGGGCAAAAGGCAATCCAGAAGCGCTCGACATGCTATTGAACAAATCAATGGCGGCGACGCCCCAAGTCGAAAAAGTTCTGCTCAATGATCGCAACGCCCGCTGGGCAGAGTGGGTTGAAAAGCGGATGGCGAAGCCCGGTACGGTGTTCATGGCGGTTGGTGCTGGCCATCTTGCGGGCAAGAACAGTGTTCAGGAAAAGCTCAAAGCCAAGAAATTGACGGCGACACGCATTCCATCTTGATCGCGCCCTTTACCGATCAGCCTTCGGGGTCACTGCCTTTCTCAGCGGCAGTGGCCCTGATTGGCATTGAAATGTGCGCGAAAAACCACGACATAGCCAATCATGAAACATAAATCGCTCTTTGCCGCGCTTGGTTGTGCCTTGCTGCTTTCAACAGCCACCGCTTCTTGCGCCAAACCCGCGCCAACCAAGGTTGCTGCGCCCGCCAAACCGGCGATGTGGAAGATTGCCGACGCGGATACCACCATTTATCTGTTCGGCACGATCCATGTTTTGCCAGAAAATTACAAATGGCGCACCAAAGCCTTTGATGCCGCCGCCGCCAAGGCCGATACGCTTGTGCTTGAGGTGGCTGATCTCGGCGATAACACCAAGACTGCCGAGGTTTTTACCCGGCTTGCAATGTCACCAAACCTGCCACCAGTGCTTGAGCGGGTGCCCGCCGACAAACGCCCCGGCCTCAAGGCACTGATCGACAAAGTTGGCTTTCCGTCGGCTGCACTTGCCAGGTTTGAAAGCTGGGCAGTGGCGATCACGCTTGCCGGCGGGATGCTCAAGGATCTTGATCTCAGCCCCGATAACGGCGTTGAGCGCAAGCTGACCGAGCAGTTTACCGCTGCCAAAAAACCAATTATTGGCCTTGAAACGACAGAAATTCAGCTTGGTATTTTCGATAAGCTTCCGCAGCCCGCGCAAGATATGTTCCTTGCCGGGCTGGCCAATGAAGTTGCCGATCCAAAGGCAGAATTTGACGCAATGCTCGGCGCGTGGCGCAGCGGCGACAACAAGGCCATCGCGCAAACCTTTGATGATGAGCTTCGCCAATCACCCGAACTCACCGATGCACTGCTGCGCAACCGCAATGCGAATTGGACAGCTTGGCTCACCAAGCGGCTTGACACGCCGGGCACCGTCCTTGTTGCGGTTGGTGCCGGGCATCTGGCGGGCGTGGATTCGGTGCAGGGAATGCTCGCCAAAAAAGGCTTGAAAGTGACGCGGGTACAATGAACCGGGAACGCCCATTCAAACAAGTTGATGTGTTCACAGCGGTGGCGCTGCTCGGCAATCCGGTGGCGGTAGTGCTTGATGCTTCGGGGATGAGCGACGCTGATATGCAGGCCTTTGCCAATTGGACAAATCTTTCGGAGACCACATTTGTGTTGCCGTCGACCCAAGCGGGCGCGGATTATGCCATGCGGATTTTCACCCCGCGCAATGAACTTGTCTTTGCGGGCCACCCGACACTCGGTACGGCGCATGCGGTGATTGAGGCAGGGATTGCAGCGCCGAAGGGCGGAAAAATCATTCAACAGTGCAAACTTGGCCTGATAGAGGTGAGCGTTGGTGACACTGGCCTCTCGCTCAAAATGCCGCCAAACAGAGTAACGCCTGCACCTGATCCAGAGGGTTTGGCAGCGGCTTTGAAGGTCGCGAACTTCGGCAAAGGTGCGCCGCAAGTTGTTGATGTAGGGCCGCACTGGGTGATTGCCGAACTTGATACGGTCGAGGCCGTCGAAACGCTGACGCCCGATCTGCCTGCGCTTGCCGCCTATGACCGCGCCCATCACACGACGGGTATCACGCTGTTTGCGGTGGTGAGCGACAGTGAAATCATCGTCCGCACCTTCGCCCCGCTTGATGGGATTGCCGAAGACCCCGTGTGCGGCAGCGGCAATGGCGCGCTCGCGGCGTACAGACTGCACAGCGGCGCAATCAAGGACGGAGACCACTATCTTGCATCGCAAGGCCGGCAGGTGGGCCGTGATGGTAAAGTCCTTATCCGTATCGAAGGCAGCAACATCCACGTCGGCGGCGATTGCGTCACCTGTATTGACGGAATTTACAGGCAGTAGCGGTTTTGGCGCAAAGCCGCTAAGGCGACGCCCATGAACCCTATATTCCCTGTAATGGCTGGCGGCGCGATTGGCGCTGCGCTGCGCTATCTCGCCAGTTTGGCGCTTGCCGGGCGAAGCAGCTTTCCGTTTGGGACGCTTGCCGTCAATCTGATCGGCGGCTTTGCAATGGGCTTGCTTGCTGCACTCGTCCTGCGCGGCGTCGCAAGCGAAGGCGTCCGCCTTTTCGTCGGCGTTGGCATTCTTGGTGGCTTCACCACCTTCTCAGCATTCAGCCTTGAAAGTTTCCAAATGATCGAACGTGGACAAATGGCGATGGCAGCCGGTTACGCGGTGGCCTCGGTAATCGGATCGATTGCTGCACTTGCGCTCGGCTTCGCGGTGGCACGGGCATGAGCGATGCCGTCCGCACCTTCACCGTAAAGCCCGATGATGACGGCATTCGCCTTGACCGTTGGTTCAAGCGCAACCTGCCCGATGCAAGTTTCAACCTTGTGTCGCGCTGGGCCCGCACGGGTCAGCTCCGCGTGGACGGGAAGCGCGCCACGCCGGGTGACCGGATCGAGGCGGGCCAAAGCATCCGCGTGCCCCCGGCTGAGACCGCACCCACGACCGAAAATGCCTCCGTACGTCCGCCGCGCCCCAAGAAACAGCGCCCTGAACTGAGCGAAGATGAAACCGCATTCGCCGAAAGCCTTGTGATCTATAAGGATGACGCAGCACTCATTCTCAACAAGCCGCCGGGGCTGGCGACGCAGGGCGGCACCAAAACCGATGAGCATGTTGACCGATTGCTCGATGCGCTGTGGTTTGAAATCGACGGGCGGCCAAAGCTTGTTCACCGCCTTGATAAGGACACCAGCGGTGCGCTGCTCATTGCACGCAAAGCCAGCTCTGCGGCGCATTTTGCCAAGGCATTCTCAAGCCGCACCGCACGTAAGGTCTATTGGGCCATCGTCGTTGGCGTACCCGAAATCCATGACGGCATGGTTGAGCTACCAATTTCAAAGCAACCCGGCAGCGGCGGTGAAAAAATGCACGTCGATCAGAAAGAAGGCTCGCCCGCCCGCACCCGTTACCGCGTGATTGAACGCGCGGGCAATACCGCCGCTTGGGTTGAGCTTCAGCCCTTCACCGGGCGCACGCATCAACTTCGCGTTCATATGGCGGCGATTGGCCATCCGATTGTCGGCGACGGCAAATACGGCCTGCGCGATGCCTTCCTCACTGGCACGATCAGCCGCAAGATGCACCTCCATGCGCGACGTATCCGCGTTGACCATCCAACCGGCGGCGGACAGATTGATGTGCGTGCTGACCTGCCGCCCCATTTTGCCGAAACGCTTACCGATCTGGGCTTTGATGAGGCCAACGGTGATGCTCTGCTGCTTGATGAAGTGAAGTTCAAAGACACTGCTGAGGGCAAAAAGCGCCTTGCCACCAACATCGCCAAATCAGCGCGCAAGGAGCGCAAGGGTGAGCGGCGTGGGCGGAGCAGTTCACCGCCCACACGCGGTAAGGGCAAGGCGAAATAATGCACCCCAATGCGGCCTTTCGCTGGGATGACCGCGACGCTCTGCGCGCGTTTGCCCGTGAGATTGGTTTCGGGATGCTGTTCGCCGGAACGCCCGATGGCCCGCGTGTCGCGCATTTGCCGTTTGTGTTTCTGGATGATGACCGGATCGCATTCCACACGGCGCGCGGCAACGGGATTGCCAAACATTTGGACGGCACCGAGGCGCTGTTCGTCGTCAACGGGCCCGACGCTTATATTAGCCCCGATTGGTATGAACTTGGCAATGATCAGGTGCCGACATGGAATTACCTCGCACTTGAGATGCAAGGGCCAGTGCGGCGGATGAGCGATAATGAACTCATAGCGCAAGCCGATGCGCTGACCGCTGAACAGGAGGCCCGCCTCGCGCCCAAGCCCGAATGGACGCGGCACAAGATGAGTGACGGTCTGTTCAACAAAATGCACGGCGCAATCATCGGCTTTGAAATGCGCGTGACTGCGTGGCGCAGCACCGCCAAGCTCGGACAGAATAAGCCGCAAGGCGCGCGCGACCGCGTCGCCGATGCGCTTGATGCGCGCGGGCAAAAGGCGATGGCGCATTTGATGCGTGAGCTTGGCAAATGAATCGCCTCGCCCTCTTCGACTGTGATGGTACGCTCGTCGATTCGCAGGCCAACATCTGTCTCGCGATGGAGGATGCCTTCACCCGCGCCGGGATGACCCCGCCACCGCGCAGCGCGACGCGGCGGGTGGTTGGCCTCAGCCTCGTTCCCGCAATGCAGGCATTGCTGCCCAATGCCGAGGACGCACTCCATCAGGCGCTGGCCGAGGATTATAAAAATGCGTTCCAACGTCTGCGCGGGCGTGGAATGATAGAAGAGCCGATGTTTGACGGCATATTGGCCGCGATGGACGCACTGCAATCCGAAGGCTGGCTGCTCGGCGTAGCGACGGGCAAATCGGATCGCGGGCTTGCGCTCTGCCTTGAACATCACGGCATATTAGACCGGTTTGTGACGCTCCAGACTGCCGACCATCACCCGTCAAAGCCGCATCCGTCAATGGTAATCCAAGCGATGGCCGACGCGGGGGCTGCACCGCAGACGACGGTGATGATTGGCGATACCAGCTTTGACATGGCGATGGGCGTTGCAGCCAAAGCGCGCGCGCTCGGCGTTGATTGGGGCTATCATGAGCCACATGAACTACACGCGGCGGGGGCCTATGCCGTCCTCAGCCACCCCGACCAGATGCTGGAGGCAATGAGATGAACGAAGAGCTTGCCAAAAAACGCTTTATGATCCTCAATCTTGTCCGGTTTTCAGCGCTTGCGTTCATCTTTGCGGGTGCCGCCAATATCGGCGGTAAACTGCTGCCCGAATTGATGCCTACGCTAGGCTATGTCTTGCTCGTCATCGGCGCGGTAGATTTCTTTCTCGCGCCTGTGCTGCTCAAACGGTTGTGGCGCACGCCTGAATGAAACGGTTTTACAAGACGGTTTCGGTAACAGCGGAACGCGGCATTCTGCTTGATGCCCGGCCAGTGCGGACGCCGCGAAAGGCGCTGCTAAGTCTGCCGACCAATGCACTTGCCGAGGCCATTGCCGACGAATGGCGCGCGCAGGCGTGCGAAATCAAGCCCGAAACGATGAAGCTCACCGGCCTTGCCAACGCTGCGATTGATTTGATTGCGCCTGATCCACTGGCATTTGCGACTGGACTTGCTGCCTATGGCGAAAGCGATTTGCTTTGCTACCGCGCCGATGAGCCGCCCGAACTTGTCGCCCGACAACTGACCGCGTGGGAACCACTGCTCGAATGGGCGCAGACGCGCTACGATATCATGTTCAGGCGCGTGAGGGGTATTATCCACCAGGCACAGCCCGCCGAAACGGTCTCCCGACTGAGCAAGGCAATTGCTTCGCGCAATGCGTTTGAACTTAGCGCGCTTTCGCATATCGTCACGATCGGCGGCTCACTCGTGATCGCACTTGCGGCTTTTGAAAGCCAGATTGCGCCCGATGCTGCCTTCGATATTGCTCATCTCGACGAGCTTTGGCAGGCCGAGCAGTGGGGCGAAGATTGGATGGCCGCCGACGCGCGGATAGTGCGCCGTGCCGACTTTGTATCAGCTTGCCGGTTCCTGCGGCTGTTGAACGACGACTGAGGGCGCGGGCATTCCTGCCGCAACCGGCAAGAACCAGCGTGCAATCACAAGACCCGCCACGATCAACATCGCCGCGTCCGCGATAAAGGTATATGTCCAATAGCTCCAATCATGGTGCAGCCAAATCGGATTGCCGAGGTTGATCATTGCTGATGCCGCAATCGAAAACAGCACGACAATCTTTGCGCGTGAGGCAAAGTCAGGGATGCGCCGGTCAAGGGTGCTAAGCGCGCCAGCAAGCAGGATGCACACAATCAATTCCTGCAAAAAGCCGTATCCAATCCCGCTCATGTCATTGAGCGAAAAGCCTTTGCTGTTGTAAAATACCGTTGCGACCGGGCCTTGGCCGTAAAGCGTTGTGCCGGACTGGGTCGACGGATCGGGCACCATATAAGTGCCTGTCTGCGGCAGGTTCGCCGCGAGCGCCGCCTGGACTGCGGCACTTTGCGTCTCATTCGCGCTCGAATAAGCGACCATACCAATCGGCGTCGCAAAGAAGATGAAGCCGGTAACAAACATTGCGACGGCGGCGGCAAAACTGCCAATAGCTAACTTGATCATGATGGCCCTCCCCACATTATCATGGAGCAAAGGCTATACCGATTGGTGCAGCGGCTCAAGCGCCTACTTCATCAGCCCGCGAACGAAGCCAATAAGGCCGGTTTGGCGGCTCCGTTTTAGCCTTTCAGAGACAAGGATCGCGCTGACTTTTTCAAAACAATGCTCAACATGATCGTTGACGAGCACATAGTCATAACCATCCCAGTGGCTGATTTCAGCCGTCGCGCGTGACATGCGCGCATCAATCACTTCATCACTGTCGGTTCCGCGCAAACGCAGGCGGCGCTCAAGCTCTTCCATTGATGGCGGGAAGATGAACACGCGGACGACATCACCGCCGGCAAGCTGATAAAGCTGCTGCGCGCCCTGCCAATCAATGTCGAACAGTACATCGCGGCCTTCGGACAAGGCTTTTTCAACGGCGCCATGGGGTGTGCCGTAACGATGACCAAAGACATGTGCCCATTCGAGAAATTCGCCCTTCGCAACCATTTCCTTGAATGTTGGTGTATCGACGAAATGATAATCGCGTCCATCAATCTCGCCAGGACGCGGAGGACGCGTGGTAGCCGAAACCGACATCTCAAGCCCGGCATCCGATGCTAGAAGTTTGCGCGCGATTGTCGATTTACCTGCGCCCGACGGCGAGGAAACGATAAAAAGGATGCCCCGTCGTTTGAATTTGAACGGGTCTGATGAGGATACGACTGCCATAAGCGCTCTTGCCTCGCGGGGCGCATTGCGTCAATCATCTCACCATGGAGATTTCGCGTAAATATTGGTTGATAGTATTTAGCATCTTCCTAGTAACAGTCGCGATACTCTTTGCAATGGAGCGTCCACCCATATGCACCTGCGGCTTCGTCAAGCTGTGGGAGGGCGAAGTCAACGGCCCCGGCAATAGTCAGCATATCGCCGATTGGTACACGCCAAGCCATATGATCCACGGGATGCTATTCTACGCGCTCGGCTGGTGGCTGATGCGCACCCGCCCGATTGGTGCGTGGCTCGTCATGGCAGTGACTCTTGAACTGGCGTGGGAAATTCTGGAAAATACCCCGATGACCATCAACCGCTACCGCGAGGAAACGATGGCGCTGGCCTATTCTGGCGATTCAATCCTCAATTCGATTGCCGACTGCGGCTGGATGATGACCGGATTTCTAATCGCTGCGCGTCTTCCGTGGAAAGCGACAGCGGCAATCATCGCGGCATTCGAGCTATTCACGCTATACATGATCCGCGACAACCTGACGCTCAACATACTCATGCTCGTTTATCCGCTAGAGGCAATCAAGCTCTGGCAGGCAGGCGGCTAGGTACGCACCACACCAACCTCGGCGAACGCCCTTACTTCATCGGGCGGTGTACCAGCGTCGGCGAGTTCACGTTGCCAGATGCCGACATCGTTCCACTGCCCGCTTTTGTAACTCACCTCACGGTAGGCACCTGCGCGACGGAAGCCGGCGGCCTCATAAAGCTGGATCAAGCGGTCGTTGGGCGTCATCAGAGTCGAGATAGCTTGGGTGAAATTCTGCGCAATCATCGTTGCGATTAAGCTGTTGAGTAACGAGCGCTTGATCCCCTTGCCTTCAAGCTCGCCCGCCGAATAGACCGCAACCTCAGTCACAAAACGGTAAGTCGGCCCAGCGCGAAACGGCTTGCCGTACGCATAGCCGAGGACAACATCGCTCTCGGTATCAACGGCAACAATCCATGGGTACACTCCGTCATGCGCGGTCATACGCGCGCGCATCCCCTTGGCTCCAGGCGTTTCGGATTCAAATGAGACAGCGTTGGTCACAACATAAGGCGCGTAAATTGCCGCAATCGCAGCAGCGTCGTCGGGTGTGGCGGCGCGGATATCAATCATTGAAAAACCTGTTTTTTAGCTGTGTGAAGAGACTGGCGGATGTCGCGTTTACAACAACCGGCGGGCAAGACAAGCATCGCGCCTGCACCGCAGGGCCAGTGATAACTGACGCGGCGTCGCTGAGGCCTGCGACGAATGCCGCCTGCTGCTGTCGCACCATCCGGGTCATCACGTCGACGCGCGCAATTTTTGCCGTGCCCCAACTGCCTAGAAGTTCGGACAAATAGGTTTCTTTTGGCGTCAGGATCACACGGCGGACATTGTCGGGCGCAATTTTGGCGCGCTTGGCGGCCTCGGCAACCGCGTCATCAAGCGAACCGAACGCATCGACTAGGCCCAGTTGGCGCGCCGTGCCCCCATCCCAAACACGGCCCTGCGCGATTTCGGCAACCTTTTCGAGCGGAAGCTTGCGCGATGTCGCAACAAGCTGAAGGAAACGTGCGTAGGTGCTTTCAACCCCGGTTTGAAGAAAACGATCGGTTTCCGCACTAAACCCGCCGAGAATATCGGGTTGGCCGGAAAGCGGCGTCGTTTTTACCCCGTCAGTTGTAACGCCGTAACGGCCAGCCGTGTTTTCAAAGCTTGGGATGACCGCGAAGACACCGATTGATCCTGTAATCGTTGAGGGTTCGGCAAAAATCTTGTCGCCTGCCATTGCGACCCAATAGCCGCCTGATGCAGCCACATTACCCATTGATACAATCACGGGCAGACCAGAGTTCTTCACCTCCATCAACGCCAATCGGATTTTTTCCGACGCAAGCGCCGAACCGCCGGGCGAATCAACGCGCAGCACCAGTGCCTTCAAATTTTTCTTGGCAAGCCCTTCACCAATTAACGCCGAAACCGTATCGCCACCCGCCGAGCCTCCGGGTGCCTCGCCATCGACGATTGTCCCGTTAACATGGATGATACCGACTGCATCGCCGCCTTTGCCCGGCGGGTTAGCTGCAATATAATCGGCAATTCCGCTTGCGCGAAATCCTGCAGGAGCATCCGCATCCTCGCCAGCGAGTGCGGCAACGCGCATGGTGAAGGCCATGTAATCGCCAATCTTGTCAACCATGCCCGCCTTCAAACTCGCCTCGGCCATCGTCATGGTCGTTCCGCTCGTTCCGGCCAGCGGGTCTTTGATAAACGCCGCGAGCTGCGCCTTTGGTCGGGCTTTGGCCACATGCGCCTGCCAATCGTCCCAAATCACATCCACCAGTGCCTGATCGGCGGCCTTGGCATCAGCCGATTGCTGCGTCAGGGTAAAAGGCTCGACAAAACTCTTATATTTGCCAACGCGGTAAACATGGACGTTGACCCCGAAACGATCGATCAAGCCCTTGAAATAGGGCTGCCTGCCTCCGGGTCCGGCGATTGCAGCCGCACCCATCGGATCAAGCCATATCTCGCTGGCATGTGCAGCCAAGGTGTAGCTGGCATCAAAATATCCGGTAGCAAAGGCCAGAACAGGCTTTTTTGCCGCTTTGATCTTGTCCAGCCGCTCACCGATATTCTGGAGTGCTACCCGGCCTGCGCCACCAAAACGGTCAAGATCAAGGACGACGGTTTTAATCTCATCGTCGGTCGCTGCCACATCAAGCGCGTGGAGAACTTCATCAAGCTGATACTGCACGCCGACACTGCCATCACCAAGAAGGAAGCTACGCGCATCAATTTCGGTTTTCTGATCAACAATCGGCCCGTCAAATGCCAGTAATAACGCACCACCCTTGCCATTGGCCGGATTAGGATCCGCTGACATCGCCATATAAAGCACACCGAAAAAGATCAGCATGAAGCACAGGACAAGCATATCTTTGACGCCCAGCAATACGCCCCAGGCAAGTTTTACAAGCTTCATATCACCATCCGAAATTTATGAGCGTAATTCCGGCGTTAGAGAAGCTTCACCAAACTGTAAACGCGTTAGGCCACATCATATCTGCCAACACGCAGGCGTGTTCTACCAGCGTATGAGACGCGGAACGATCAACCGACCTGCAATCGCACAGAGCGTCACTGCGAGGCTGTACCAAAATCCGATGTAAAAGATGCTGATCGAGTTGCAGTACACGTTGAAGCTGAACGTCCCGAAACTGCCCGCCGCAATACCGACCAGCCAGCCAGCACGGTTGAGCGCAATCGGAGCGCCACGCCGCAACCACCATGTCATGAAACTCGCAATCCAAACCGCGCTAAAGCCACTAATCAGCAAACAGCGTGGGCCAAATTCAAAATCTTGCATGAATATGTCAAACGGCTGACCCGATGCGTAAAGATAGGCAAATTTGGCAATCGCAGCCAACGGCAGCACAGCCGCCGCCGCAAGCGCCCAGACCCAGCCATTTTGTGGTTTGCCAATCGACGGGTGCGCCACAGAGGACACCGCAAGCGTGGTTGCAAGGCCAAGCAGCGACAGCAAGCTGGCGCGGATAATCACAATTGGATGAGGATCACCCGACATCAAATCGCTGCGCATACCATAAATCACCGCGACCATCACCGACGCAATGAATGTGGCACCAACGGCCAGAAAAACGCTATCACCTCGTTTCACCACCCGTACCGGCGTCAGGTCATCGACAAGAGTACTCATATCAATCTGTACCATCTTCAATCTCTTTCAACCAAGGCGGCGAGTTTTTTAAGGCCCCGATGTATATTCACTTTGACAAGGGGTTCGGATTGACCACTGCGCAGAGCCGCTTCAGCGATTGATAGCCCATCAATCTTAACCATTCGGATAACATGCGCCTGTTTTTCAGGCAGTTGCGCAAGCAAACGATCAATACTAATCCGTGCAATCACATCCGACTCATCTGATGCGACGCTGAGTTCAGCGACGATTTCAGTTTCGTCGGCACGGTAGGTTTTGCGTAGCTGATCAACCCACCGATATCGCGCAATTGCTGCAAGCCAAGGCAAGAACGGTCGCGATGGCTCATAAGTCGCGCGCTTGCGGTGCAACGAAATCAAAGTTTCCTGTACCAAATCATCAACTGCCGACGGTGCAATCCGCTTCGAGAAGTAGCGGGCAAGCCATGTTTTACATTCACCAAGCAACGTCACATAGGCAAGCTTATCTCCCTGCTGAACCATCGCCATAAGGCGAGCGAGAGACGCATCGTTTGCCACCATAAAATCCAACCACCCCACACCATTTATTACAAGGCCAAGTTTGGTTACAAGGCCAAGTTTGGTTACAAGGCCAAGTCTGGAAAGGAGGCTACGCACAGTCCAGACTTGGCCCCGGTGACTACCTTTGGCAGCCATGCCCAGGAAAAATACGACCCAAGGGGTGTTGAATACCGCCTCGTTCCCTGAGCAATCTCGTTTGTTTTCAGGTGGTAGTTCGATCCGGTTCCCACGATGGTTACAGTCGGCCAAAAAAATCTTCACTGCATTTCGTCAGTTCGTCTAACGCCGCTGTCATGAATGCGAATGTCCCTCTTTTGACGAATCAAAATGGCCATCCATGGCGAGGTGAAGCATCGGCAATGCTTGCGCTTGCATGGCCGCTGATCCTGTCAAACCTGACCATGACGCTCATTTCCGCAACTGACGTTATCCTCCTTGGGCGGCTCGGTGCGCGCGAATTGGCAGCATCCGCGCTCGGGCTAAACCTTAATATGGCGCTGACAATTTTCTCGCTTGGGCTGGTTTATGCTGCCGCACCAATGATGGCCTCCGAAATCGGGCGGAAGTTTAATTCAGTCCGCGATGTGCGACGGACATTCCGGCAAAGCCTGTGGGCCATTGTAACGATTGTGATCCCGATGTGGGCGCTGCTCTGGCACACCGAGGGTCTCATGCTGGCATTTGGCCAAGAGCCAGAGCTGGCGAAAGGCGCGGGCCAGTTTATCCGTGGCTATCAATGGTCAATGCTGCCCTTTCTTGTTTTCCAGGCCATGCGCAGTTTTCTTGCCGCGCTTGAGCGTCCCGGTTGGGTGCTTGTCGTCAGCGTGGCCGGAATTGCCCTCAATGCACTGATTAGCTGGGCCTTGATCTTCGGCAAGCTTGGCCTGCCAGCGCTCGGGTTATTCGGCGCGGGGCTTGGCACCTCAATCGTCTGGACGCTGATCATGATGGCGCTTGGGCTGGTCATCATGCGAGAGCGGCGCTTCCGGCGATACCGCCTGTTCGGGCGGTTTTGGCGACCCGATTGGATGCGCTATCGCGCGGTATGGCGCCTAGGCCTGCCAATTGCGATCACCCTCGGGTTCGAAGCCGGGGTGTTCGCCGCCGCAGTCTGGCTGATGGGCTTGATCAACGCGGACTCGGTGGCCGCCCACACCATCGCACTCCAAATCGCCTCGATGACCTTCATGGTGCCGATGGGGCTGGCGCAGGCGGCAACGATCCGCGTCGGCATTGGTTACGGTCGCAAGGATACCGCCGCAATCCACCGTTCGGGTTGGATGGCGTTTATCCTCGGCGTGGGCTTCATGGCGTTAATGGCGCTTACGCTGCTGCTTTTTCCTGGCACATTGATCGGGATATTCATTGATCGTGACTTGGCCGAAAATGCGCGCGTGATCGAACTGGCAACATCGTTCCTGTTGGTTGCAGCGGCATTCCAGATTGCGGACGGCGCGCAGGTCGTGGGAGCGGGGATGTTGCGCGGCCTGCATGATACACGGGTGCCGATGGCCTTTGCGCTCTTTGGATATTGGGTGATCGGGATCGGGATAGGCGGTGGCCTGGCCTTTGGGGGCGGTATGCAGGGCGTTGGTATCTGGATCGGGCTGGCGTCGGGGCTGGCGGTGGTCAGTGTGCTGATGCTGGTTCGCTGGCGGGCGCGGGCACGACTGGGCCTTCTGCCGCAAATTTAACAAAAGAATCTCGATTTTCGGCCTTGACGCGGGCCGCAGCAGGCACCATCTCGCCGCTGTTAGCAATCATATGTTATGAGTGCTAATAAGCGAAATCGCAAAGCCTGATGGGCACCGGCTCACCAGCAAATAAGAGGAACAGCATATGAAATTTCGTCCGTTGCACGACCGCGTGCTTGTTGAGCGTGTCGAGGCCGAGGAAAAGACGGCTGGCGGCATCATCATTCCAGACACTGCCAAAGAAAAGCCACAAGAAGGAAAAGTCGTTGCCGTGGGCACCGGTACCAAGTCAGAAGATGGCAAGGTGACGCCGCTCGACGTCAAGGCTGGCGACACCATCCTGTTCGGCAAATGGTCAGGCACCGAAGTCAAGGTTGATGGCAAGGATCTTCTGATCATGAAGGAATCCGACATTCTGGGTATCGTCGGCTAATCCAAACCTCCCCTAACGAATTTTTTGAAGGAATAAGCACATGGCTGCAAAAGACGTAAAATTTGGCCGCGACGCGCGTGAGCGCATCCTGCGCGGCGTTGACATCCTTGCCGACGCGGTAAAGGTCACGCTTGGCCCCAAAGGCCGCAATGTTGTGCTCGACAAGAGCTTTGGCGCACCGCGCATCACCAAGGACGGCGTTACTGTCGCCAAGGAAATCGAACTCAAAGACAAGTTCGAAAATATGGGTGCGCAGATGGTGCGCGAAGTCGCATCGAAAACCAATGACGCCGCAGGCGATGGCACGACGACTGCAACGGTTCTGGCGCAAGCGATCATCCGCGAAGGCATGAAATCAGTTGCCGCCGGCATGAACCCGATGGATCTCAAGCGTGGTATCGATCTCGCAGTGAACAAGGTTGTCGCTGATCTTGCGGCGCGTTCAAAGCCCGTTGCCGGCACATCGGAAATCGCTCAGGTTGGCACGATCTCGGCCAATGGCGAAACCGAAATTGGCGAAATGATTGCCAAGGCGATGGAAAAGGTCGGCAAAGAAGGCGTCATCACCGTTGAAGAAGCCAAGGGCCGTGAATCCGAACTCGACGTTGTTGAAGGGATGCAGTTTGACCGCGGCTATCTGTCGCCATACTTCATCACCAACCCTGAAAAAATGCTCGTTGAACTGGCTGACCCGTACATCCTGATCCACGAAAAGAAGCTTTCGAACCTGCAAGCGATGCTCCCTATTCTGGAAGCAGTCGTCCAATCAGGTCGCCCGCTCCTGATCATTGCCGAAGACATTGAAGGCGAAGCGCTTGCGACCCTCGTGGTCAACAAGCTGCGCGGCGGCCTCAAGGTTGCAGCGGTCAAGGCCCCAGGCTTCGGTGATCGTCGCAAGGCGATGCTTGAAGATATCGCGATCCTGACCAAGGGCGAAATGATCTCCGAAGACCTCGGCATCAAGCTTGAAACCGTAACCCTCGGCATGCTCGGTTCAGCCAAGCGCGTCACGATTGACAAGGACAACACCACGATCATCGACGGTCTGGGTGAAGCCGATGCGATCAAGGGCCGCGTTGAAGCGATCCGTGCGCAGATCGAAAACACCACGTCAGATTATGACAAGGAAAAGCTGCAGGAACGTCTTGCCAAGCTTGCTGGCGGCGTTGCTGTTATCAAGGTCGGTGGCTCAACCGAAGTTGAAGTGAAAGAACGCAAAGATCGCGTTGATGATGCGCTCCACGCAACCCGTGCGGCCGTTGAAGAAGGCATCGTCCCCGGCGGCGGTACGGCACTTCTTTATGCCACAAAGACTCTTGAAGGGCTCAAGGGCGTCAATGATGACCAGACACGCGGCATTGACATCATCCGCAAGGCAATCATCGCCCCGCTGCGCCAAATTGCAACCAACGCCGGTTTCGATGGCGCTGTAGTTTCGGGCAATCTCTTGCGCGAAAATGACGAAAATCAGGGCTTCAACGCATCAACCGATGTGTATGAAAACCTCGTCAAGGCAGGCGTGATCGATCCAACCAAGGTTGTTCGTACAGCCCTTCAGGATGCCGCATCGGTTGCTGGCCTGTTGATCACGACCGAAGCTGCGATCTCCGACGCGCCGGAAGATAAGCCAGCCGGTGGCGGTATGCCCGGCGGCATGGGCGGAATGGGTGGCATGGGCGGAATGGACTTCTAAGCCCGTTCACTACTGCACCAAATTCAGGGCCGGGGACGCAAGTCCTCGGCCCTTTTTTTTGTTAATCAATGCGCTGCCGATTTTTGTTGCGCCGCACAAAATTAGGCGTATTGGCCGCCGCCCACATTGGAGAATTCGGTCATGCAGTCCATTGAGTCGGTTTCGCATTCGTCTTCCACTTCGCACAAATCATCATTTGCGCTACTGATGCTCGGATCAATTGGTGTCGTCTTTGGCGATATCGGTACCAGCCCGCTTTACGCATTTCGCGAAGCGCTCCATCAATCGGCACCGCTCGGTATCGGTGCGGCAGAGATTATGGGTGTGTTGAGCCTCGCGCTTTGGTCGCTTATTCTAGTGGTGACCGTCAAATATGTGCTGTTCCTGATGCGTGCAGACAATGAGGGTGAAGGCGGCGTCCTTGCTCTGCTTGCGCTGGCGGGGCAGGCGGTTGGCGGGCGGCGGGGTATTATCCTTGTCCTTGGTTCAATCGGTGCCGCGTTGTTTTACGGCGATGCCATAATTACACCTGCCCTGTCGGTACTGTCTGCAGTCGAGGGCGCGAAGACCATTCCGAGTGTCGGTGCAAATCTTACCGAAACCACGATCTTGACCATTACTACTATAATGTTGTTCGCGCTCTTCGCGATTCAATCTCGCGGGACAGAAATGGTCTCCAAATTGTTTGGGCCAATCTGCGTCATCTGGTTTTTGGTACTTGCAGCGCTTGGTATGATCCACATCAGCGATGAGCCCGCGATCCTTGGCGCAATTTCGCCGCATCATGCGGTGTCATTTCTGCTTACGCACGGCGTGGTCGGCCTGTTCGTACTCGGTGCCGTGTTCTTGACGGTTACAGGAGCCGAGGCACTGACCGCCGATATGGGGCATTTTGGCCGGGTGCCCATCCAAGCAGCTTGGTTCGCGCTCGTCTTTCCGGCACTCATGCTCAACTATTTTGGTCAGGGTGCCTTTGCGCTCGCCACACTTGAGGCCGCTCAAGCCGCAGGAAAGCCGTTCGAAAATCAGGACTGGTTTTTCCTGATGGCCCCCGAGCCGATGCGTGTACCGCTCGTCATATTAGCCGGACTTGCAACGATTATTGCGAGCCAAGCGGTGATTACAGGTGCCTATTCGCTCACCCAGCAGGCGATCCAGCTTGGCCTACTTCCAAAAATGAGCATCAAGCAAACATCGGCAGGGCAAGCGGGTCAAATCTATCTCCCTGCGATCAACTGGTTGTTGCTAGTTGGAGTTCTGCTTCTGGTATTCGGGTTCAAAACCTCGTCTGCAATGGCCGCCGCTTACGGCATCGCAGTGACTGGCACCATGGTCGTAACCACCTGTCTCGCCTTTGTTATCGTCAGTCGGCTTTGGCGGTGGAGCCTGCCCAAATCGATTGCCTTTATTGCGCCATTTCTGGTGCTCGATTCAATATTTTTCGGTGCCAATATCCTCCGCGTTATCGAAGGCGGCTGGGTGCCGTTAGTGATTGGCGGCACGATTGGCCTAATCATCTGGATATGGGTGCGCGGCAAAAAACTTGTTGCAGATAAAGAAGCCGAAAATGCAATTAATCTTGAAGATCTGGCAAACCTGCTTTCGCAAAACCCGCCAGCGCGGGTTAAAGGAACGGCGGTATATCTAACCGCCAATCCCAAGGTCGTACCAAGTGCATTCCTTCATAACCTTAAGCACAATCAAGTGTTGCACGCCCAAAATCTGATCACCACCGTAAAAACGGCCAGCGTTCCCCATGTCGCGGATGCCGAGCGCCGCACCGTCGAGCGGATCAATGACGATTTTTCCCGCGTCACGCTTTGTTACGGGTTTATGGATACACCGAATATACCTCATGATCTTGGGTTGGACGTCAAGAGCGCCAGTTCAATTGCCAATCCGATGACCACAAGCTTCTTCATCGGGCGCAACAATCTGCGTGCGTCAGCATCCGAAGGGCTGCCTTTGTGGCAAGACCAAATTCTGATTTTTCTGCAGCGCAACGCCTCTGACCCAACCGATTTTTTCCAGATCCCTGCAAACCGCGTGGTTGAGCTTGGCGTTCAAGTCGTCGTCTGAACAAGCACCTTTAACGCGCTGGCTCTGGCGGCATCGGCGTTGTCGCAGTTTCGTTGGTCAGGCGCGGGGGTGGCTCGGTTTGATCGAGCATTTCGGCCGCGTCGTTGAGCGCATCGGCTTCGGCAGGGCTGATTGCATCAACGCTATTCGTTGCCGGTTCGGCCCCGCATCCCGCAAGGATCCAGAACAAAGCAAGGCAGGCAATCAAACGCATGGAATCTCCACATTCCGCTTGGAGCAGGAACAAAAAAAGCCGCACCCCAAATCGGGATGCGGCTTTTCTTAAAGCAAATTCGGCCTTGCGGCCAAATAAATTACTTCTTCATTGCGTCTGCAGCAGCATCGACTGCGCTTTCAGCGCCTTCTTTGGCCATTTCGCCAGCTTTTTCTTTCATTGCGTCAGCGCCATTGGCCATCGCATCGGCACCAGCAGCCATCGCATCAGCGCCATTGGCCATTGCGTCGGTTGCGTTGCCCATTGCTTCCATCGAAGCGTCAGCAGCATTTTCAGCGCCAGCAACAGCTTCAGTAGCCATCGCATCAGCAGCGTTAGCTGATTCATCGGTGGCCTTCTGGCTGCAAGCAGCGAGCGAAAGCGAAGCAGCAAGTACGAGCGAAAGAGTAGCAATCTTCTTCATAAAAAATCCTCCCGTTGGGGTCAAACAAAGCGGCGAGCACGCAAAGAAATTTCACGCCGCTCGGACCCGCAGCCTTGCCCCCTAGCGATTCGTTCTTTTGTTGGCAATTGGATTTTTTAATGCTGTGTTAAGCTGCACAGTTAAGTTGACAGAATCAATCGTCCGCCTTTGGCGCGATACCGATCAACGAAATTTGACGGCCATAATCGCGCTCTTGAGCATGACAGGTACGGCGATAGCTGAAAAAATGCGATCGATTGCCATAGGTGTCGATCCCTAGCGGATCAATCCGGTCTATTCCGGCGGCGCTTAGCCGGTGGATGACATAGGCTTCAATATCAAAATAGTGATGCCCTGCCCTACCCCCGGTGAAAAATCGTTCGTTGGCCGAATCGGCAGCTTCAAAAATCTTCGCAAAATCATCGCTGACCTCATAGGCGGCGCGACCGATGCACGGCCCAATCGCAGCCAAAACCGAATCGCGCCGTGCGCCGAGTGCGACCATTGCCGTTATGACGTTGTCGGTGACGCCAGCCAGCGCGCCTTTCCAGCCTGCATGAGCCGCGCCAACCACCCCGCGTTCAACATCGGCAAACAGCACTGGCACACAGTCCGCCGTCAATATGCCAAGCAATAGCCCGGGCTGATCGGTCACAACCCCGTCAGCATGCGGGCGTGCATCGTCAGGCCAGGGCACGCGCGCCGTCACAACTTCAGCCGAGTGGACTTGGTGGACGCTAACAAGTCTTGCGCCCGGCAGCACAGCATCCATCGCGCGCCGCCGGTTTTCGATCACTGCCGCACGATCATCATCTGAACCAAGCCCGACATTGAGGCTTGCATAAAGCCCACCCGAAACGCCGCCGCGCCGCCCAAGAAATCCGTGCGGCATCGCCGCCAAGATACGTGACGACCGCACATCGATAGCGTCCACCCGTTCCACCTCTCAAAACCCTACCGGCTCAGGCCATTGCGCGGCGCGCAGTGCCAAAACGCGAAACAACATCCCCATCGCATCTGGCTGGATCAGTCGTTGCTGTGCCGCGCGAATCTCATCCCTGCGCGCTGGTGATGCCTTCGCAAGTGCTGCCGCGCGCGCTACGATTCCAAGTGCGCCAAGCCAAGTGCCCTGCCCGACCGGCCCCGAAACCTCGGCACCGGCCAGCGCCGCCGCCGAGCCAAGCGTTGCGAAATCGACATGCGCGCTCAAATCCTGCTCGCCAACATCTTCGAAGGGGTTGGCGTAACGATGCCCCTTGACCGCTTGCAACGTCTCGCCAAGGGCCGGGCCGTCATAGCCATAATCGATAATCAGTGCCGCACCGCCCTGCGCGTTCAACCGCTTGGCAAGCGCCGTAACGATGGCCACGCCCGCAGGCGCGCTTTCGATGATGCTGCCGACCGGCGCATCACGCAGCGGCTTTGGGATCAGGCTTTCAGGCACTGGCTTGTCAGCCACTGGCAGAAAGAGCGTGCCCTGACACGCGACACGTCGTTCGTGCCAATCCGTACCGCCACGAATCAATTGATGGATTGGCAGCGCATCGAAAAACTCGTTCCCGACAATCAACAGCGCGCCGTCCGACGGCAAGGTCGAAACGTCATCATGAAACATCGCCCTTGGAACGCGGGCTGCTTGCACCGCACGCAACGCCGGGCTGGTTTCGACGAAATGTGGCACAGGGCTTAGCCCGGCCAAGGCCATGGCACGCAGCGCATCCTGCGCAAGCGTGCCGCGTCCGGGGCCAAGCTCGACATAATGTGCAGACGGGCGACCAGCACGATCCCAAAGATCAGCGAACCAGACGCCAACAAGTTCGCCGAACATCTGGCTGATTTCGGGCGCTGTGGTGAAATCGCCAGCCGTGCCCAGCGGATCACGCGTGGCATAGTAATGAGCATTGGCTGCTGCCATGAAGTGGGCAACCGATATCGGGCCTTTTTGCCGGATTGCTGCGGCTAAGGCTTGAGCAACATTCCCGTTCACGCCACGCTTGCAGCCCCGCTGACCGATTCGACACGCACGCGGCGCGATTTCGCGGTGAAGATCAGATATAGCCCGACGAGCAGCATCGGCAGGCTCAACGTCTGCCCCATTGTCAGACCCCATGAGAGGTTTTCAAGGCCCGCGTCGGGCTGACGCAAAAATTCAAGCCCGAAGCGCGCTACGCCATAAATAACGAGTCCCGTACCGACCAGACGCCCCGGATAATAGCGCGAATCGGTTTTCCAAAAGAGGAACCACAGCACCATCATTGACACCAGCCCTTCAAGCCCCGCTTCGTAAAGCTGACTGGGATGGCGCGGAATATTATCAGCAGTGCCGGGGAAAATTACACCCCATGCCAGCGTGGTTGGCCGTCCCCAAAGCTCACCATTCACAAAATTCGCGATACGGACGAAAAACAGACCAAAGGGCGTAGCACAGGCAATATAATCACAAACGCGCAGCATATCGAGCTTATGCTTGCGGCAAAACAGCCAGATCGCGAAGATCGTGCCAAGGAAACCGCCATGGAGCGACATGCCTCCCTCCCACAGACGCAGCACGCTCCATGGGTCGAGAAACATCTCAGGCTTGTAAAAAATGCAGTAGCCAAGGCGACCGCCAAGGATGATGCCAAGTGTCGCATAAAACACAAAGTCATCAATGTGGCGCTTCGCCATTGCTGCGCCGGGCTGTGCGATGAGCTTGCCCAGATACCACCAGCCAAGCATGATACTCAAAATATAGCTCAGCGAATACCAACGCAGCTTGAACCAACCCAGATCAAGAAGAACCGGATCGAGACCAAGCTGGTCATAACGTATGGCTGACGTAGCGTCAGCGAGAATCGACAGGAACAATGCTTTTCCCCATGGCTTTTGCCCTCCATAGAGTGGCAAAACGATAACACCAAGAGGGAGAGATTCGCTATGCCATCAGTGCTCGACACGCGCATGGATGCTGTAACTGGACGATTGGCCAGCCCCGACGGGCCGATGGCCGTTTCGATGATTGAGATTGGCGGGGTCAACCTGCCGATGATCTCGGTCGCTCCGCCTGCTCTATCGCATTATTTTGCATATTTCTGCGCGCAGCACGGCGACAAAGAGTTTCTCGTCGACGGTGATGAGCGGCTGAGCTTTGCGCAAGTTTATGTCCAAGCTAGTCAAGTGGCCAAAGCATTGGTCAGCGGTTACGGCGTCAAACGCGGAGACCGGGTTGGCATCGCGGCACGCAACGCGCCAAGCTGGATCATCCTTTACATGGCGATATTGATGGCGGGCGGTGTGGCAACGCTACTCAATGGCTGGTGGCAAGGTAGCGAACTTGCTGACGGGATTGACGATGTCGGCGTCACTCTGCTGTTCACCGATACCCAGCGGGCAAAGCGGTTGAATGAAGCAAACCGGGTGGTCATGGCGGAGATGGTGGTAATCGATCTTGGCTTACCAACCGCACAGGCGCTCGCCCATGTCATTGCCAAGGGCGCGCAAGACGCCGTGCTTCCAGAAATAACGAGCGATGATCTCGCAACGATCCTCTTCACCAGCGGCTCGACGGGCCAATCCAAAGGCGCATATTCAACGCACCGTGCGGTCGTCCAGGGGACGTTCAACTACATTCTCCAAGCGATGGGGATGCTTGAACTTGCGGTTGAGGATGGGCTTGAGGTTAAAGAAGGCGCGCAGCCTGCTACGTTACTTAGTGTTCCACTGTTCCATGTCACCGGCGCAGTGCCACTAATGCTCGTCAGCTTCGCGGTCGGGCGTAAGATCGTGATGATGCCCAAATGGGATGCATTAAAGGCGATGGATCTCATCCAACGTGAAAAAATTACTAACTTCACCGGCGTTCCGCTAATGAGCTTTGAGATTATGACGCATCCAGAGCGCCATAAATTTGATCTATCCACTTTGCAGGGACTCGCCGGAGGAGGCGCGCCACGCCCCGTCGATCATGTTCGTCGGTTGGCTGAGGAATTCCCGACAGCGCCACCTGCACTTGGCTATGGCCTCACCGAAACCAACGCGGTTGGTTGCGGCAATTACGGACAAAATTATATCGATAAACCAAATAGCACCGGGCGCGCATCAGCCCCGCTGGTTGATTTAGCAATCCTCGATGATGACGGCAAACCCGTGCCACAAGGTGAACGTGGCGAAGTCTCAATTCGTACGGTCGCCAATTTTAGCGGCTATTGGAACCGCCCCGAGGCAACCGCTGAGGCTCTAACAGCGGACGGTTATTTCCGCACGGGTGATCTTGGTTACCTTGATCCCGACGGTTATCTTTATATCGTTGACCGCAAGAAGGACATTATCATCCGGGGTGGCGAAAATATTAGCTGCCAAGAGGTTGAGGCAGCGATTTATGAACATGCCGCAATCGCTGAATGTGCTGTATTTGGCCTTCCCGATGAACGGCTTGGCGAAGTTGTTGGTGCAATCGCTTATTGTCATCCCGGCCAGAGTGTCACTGTCGAAGCATTAAATGCCTTCCTTGGCGAGCGGCTTGCAGCCTTCAAGGTGCCGCTGCGAATGTGGTTCTCGCCTGATCCACTGCCCCGGCTGGGGACTGAAAAGGTCGATAAGGTTGCCCTCCGCAAGGTTCATCATGCGCTGTGGGAGGCCGAACAAAAGGCATGACCAATTTATCAATGCCGCTTGAGCTTCCATGCGGGGCGATGCTCCCCAACCGACTGGCGAAGGGTGCGATGACCGAAGGGCTCGCGACGGCAAACGGCACACCAACGCCCGAGCTTGAGCGGCTTTACCGGATCTGGGCTGAGGGCGGCGCGGGCATGTTGCTGACAGGCAATGTCCAGATTGACCGGGATCATCTTGAACGCCCCGGTAATGTCGTCATCGATGGGCCGCCAAGTGCGGAGTTGCGGACGGCGCTTGAGCGCTGGGCAAAGGCGGGCACAGCGGGTGGCAATCACTTGTGGATGCAAATCAGCCATGCCGGCCGGCAAACGCCCGCGCTGGTCAACAAGGCTCCCAAAGCCCCTTCTGCGGTCAAAGTTGGCCTGCCCGGCGGGCAATTCGGTATGCCTATCGCGCTCACGCCAACAGAAATTCACACTCTGATCGACCGTTTTGTGGCCACTGCCGTGATCGCACGCGAAACCGGATTTACCGGCGTTCAATTTCACGCCGCGCACGGCTATCTGCTTTCGGCATTTCTTTCGCCGCGCGCCAATATCCGCACCGATGAATGGGGTGGCGCGCTTGAAAGTCGCGCGCGAATGCTGATCGAAATCGTCAAACGGGCCCGGGTTGCTCTGAGCGCTGATTATCCAATCTCGGTGAAGCTTAACTCGGCCGACTTCCAAAAGGGCGGCTTTGCGTTTGAAGAGAGCGTGATCGTCGCTGGCTGGCTTCAAAATAACGGGGTTGATCTGATCGAAATTTCCGGCGGTTCATATGAACAGCCCAAAATGATGGATATGGCGGGGCTTGAACCCGGCGAGGAACCCGCCGTCACAGCTTCTACTGCCGCCCGCGAAGCCTATTTCGTTGATTTTGCCAAAACGATAAAAGCGTCGGTATCGGTTCCGATGATGGTCACCGGAGGCTTTCGCACGCGTGCCGCGATGGCGCATGCGCTGGAAAGCGGCGGCGCTGACTTGATCGGAATTGGTCGCCCGATGTGTGCCGATCCCGATGGGCCAAAACAATTGCTAAACGGTGCCGCAGGGCTAAGACGGTGGGAGCGTGAGCTTCACCTGCTGCCAGCGCCACTGCGTTGGTTGAACAGCATTGGGATGGTTCGCGCGATTGGCAGTTTTGCCATAACCTATTGGTATTATGCCCAGCTTTACGCGCTTGGCCGGACGGGCTCAGCCAGCAAAGACAAGTCCGTTTTCGCCTCATGGCGCGAGGTTGAAGCAACGCATAAAGCGCTGATGGGCGAACGGAAATCGATACAGCCTTAAAACTACTTCCCACGCGTCGCCGAAATGCACTAACGCATAGTGATGAGCCAACGCCCGCTGTCCAATATAATGCCAGAACTAGGGCTAACGCGCCGTTCGTTGATCGTAGGTGGTAGCGTTACAGGCGGACTTGCGATTGCATGGGCGCTCTGGCCGCGCAGCTTTCCGCCCAATTTGGTGGCAGCCCCCGGTGAAGAGGTCCTCAACGCGTGGATCAAAATCGGCAAGGATGGGCATGTCACCATTGTTGTCCCGCAAATCGAAATGGGTCAGGGCAGCTACACGCTGATCCCGCAAATTATTGCCGATGAACTTGGTGCTGACTGGCGGACAGTGGGGGTTGAACCAGCGCCGCTCAATCCGGTTTACGCCAACCAATTGTTCGCAAGCGAGTGGCAAGACGGCCTGTTTGCGAGCGAACCGCTCCAAGTAACAGGCGGTTCGAGCGGTGAACGCGGTTTCGCCACAATCGCGCGGCAGGCGGGGGCAGCGGCGCGCATTCTGCTGTGCAAGGCGGCGGCGGCGCGGTGGGATGCCGATTGGCGCGCATGTGAAACATCGCAGGGTTTTGTCACACGCGGCGATGATCACATACGTTTTGGTGAATTGGTTGATGAGGCAGCCGCGCAGACATTGCCCAAAGACATTCCTCTGCGCACCGATAGCGAGGGGCGGATTGCAGGACGCGGCGTGAACCGGCTTGATATCCCGGCCAAGATTGACGGCTCAGCCAATTTTGCGGCTGACATTCGTCTGCCAGATATGCTTTATGCCGCAATCCGTCAGGGGCCGCTTGGCGATAGCCGCCTGATCACGGCCGATAAAGCTGCGGCTGACCGGATTAGTGGCGTCCTTCACATTGTTGAGCATGAGCGCTGGGTTGCCGCCGTCGCGACCAACTGGTGGGCGGCGAACCGGGCGCTTGACGTGATGCGCCCGCGTTTTGAAACGCAGGGGCGATTGGCCGAGGATCGCGATATCGCAACTGCACTCTCGCAAGCTCTTGACGGCGATGGCAAGCGGATCACGCAAGCGGGTGATCTTGCGGCCGTCTTTGCCGGTGCACGACTGATCAAGGCTGAGTATGAAGTAGGGCTGGCACCCCACGCCGCACTCGAACCGTTGACCGCGACTGCGGCGATTGATGGTGAGCGGATGCAGCTTTGGATTGCGACTCAAATGCCGGGGCTTGCCGCACGCGCTGCGGCACAAGCGATTGGCATGGATGAAGCAAATGTCACCGTACACCCAATGCTGGTCGGCGGGTCGTTCGGCCGCAAATATGAAATCGAAATTGCCGCCCAAGCCGCGATCCTTGCACGCAAGATCAAACGTCCGGTGCAACTTGTGTGGTCGCGCGCGGAAGATATGATGCATGATCGTTTTCGTCCGCCTGCAAAAGCACGGCTTGCCGCACGGCTGGGCACTGCGGGGCAAATCGATGGCTGGCTCTGCAAAATCGCTGCGCCTGACGCTCTTGGTGAAATGCGCGCGCGGACTTTGGGCGGGCTATCCGCTGATCAGGCACAACATGACCGATCTGGTGTAGCAAGCAAGCATGCAGTCGCAGGTGCCACCCCGCCTTACAGTCTGACCACTTATGCGATTGATCACCACCCCGCGAATATTGGCGTTGCAACGGGCAAATGGCGCTCGGGCGCGCATAGCTACACCGTGTTTTTCACCGAATCCTTTATTGATGAACTTGCCCGGCAAAGCGGAATCGAGCCGTTCTCCTTTCGCATGGCGATGCTTGGCAACAACCCCCGCTTGGCGCTGTGCCTATCAAAGGCCGCCGCAAAAGGGGCATGGGATGGCGGCGCACCGGGCACAGGTCAGGGGATCGCCTGCCATTCGATGCTCGGCAGCCACATTGCGGTACTTGCAGAGGCGCAGATGGGCGATGATCAGCGCGTCCGCGTCACCCGTTTGGTCTGCGTGGCCGACGTCGGCAGGGTGATGAACCCCGATATTGCGCGCCAGCAAATCGAGGGCGGGCTGCTGTTCGGGATGGCAGCAGCCATCGGAAACAGTATCAGCATCAGGCGCGGAATTGTGGGGCCAAAGCGGCTAGGCAAACTCGGCCTGCCACGCCTTGCCGATATGCCAGAAATGAGCGTTGAATTGATTCAAAGCAATTCCGAACCCGGCGGGATTGGCGAACTCGCCGTGCCGCCCGTTGCCCCTGCTATCGCAAACGCTCTGTTCTCTGGTTCAGGAAGACGGTTCCGATCGCTGCCCCTGTCACCAGCCCACCCGTTATGAAGCGACCTAGCGATCATCCGGTAATGCGGGTCGGCAAAATTGGCGTTTTGATCGTCAATCTCGGATCGCCCGATGCACCCACGACCAAGGCGGTCAAGCGCTATCTTGGCAAGTTTCTATCTGATCCGCGCGTGGTTGAGATCAATCCGATTTTCTGGCAGCCCATTTTGCGCGGTGTCATTCTCAACACGCGGCCAAGCAAATCTGCCGCTGCCTATCGCGAAGTGTGGTGTGACGATGGTGCCCCGCTGATCGTGATTACAAAACGGCAGGCCGGTGCGATGCAGGTGCGGCTTGGTGATGATATGATCGTCGATTGGGCGATGCGTTACGGGAAACCCTCGATTGCGGAACGGCTCGCAATCCTTCAGGATCAGGGTTGCGACCGGATTCTCATCGCGCCGCTTTACCCGCAATACAGCGGAGCGACGACAGCAACCGTCAATGACATGGTCTTCAAAACACTAGGCAAGATGCGCTGGCAGCCCGCGATCCGCACTCTCCCGCCTTATTATGATGACCCGGTGCATATCGCTGCTCTCAAGGCCAGCATAGAAGGCCATCTAGCCACCCTGCCCTTCGCCCCCGATGCGGTAATCGCAAGTTTTCACTCAATGCCTGAACGCACCTTCCTGCAGGGAGACCCCTATCATTGTCAGTGTCAGAAGACCGCGCGTCTGCTCGGCGAGGCGCTTGACCGGGAACTTATAATATCGTTCCAATCACGGCTTGGCCGAGCAAAATGGCTGGGGCCAGCGACTGATGCAACGCTTGAAGCGCTCCCCGGCAAGGGCATTCGCAAGCTTGCCGTGGTGACGCCCGGCTTCTCGGCTGACAATCTCGAAACGCTTGAGGAAATAGCAATCCGTGGCCGCGAAAGCTTCATTAAAGCGGGCGGAACTGACTTTGCTTATCTGCCATGCCTTAATGACAGCCCGCCCGGACTCGACATGCTCGCAACTTTACTTTCGCGTGAACTTGAAGGGTGGGCAAAGCCGCGCTAGCTTCGTCGCAATTACAACAGGAGAGAAATATGGCACGTGTGGCAATTGTTACCGGTGGTACTCGCGGAATTGGTGAGGCAATTAGCACCGCCCTAAGGGACCAGGGCTTTACAGTTGCTGCAAGCTATGCGGGCAATGTTGAGCGGGCAAAGGCATTCACTGAACGGACTGGGATCGCGACCTATCAATGGGATGTTGCAGATCACGCCGCTTGCCTTGCAGCGTGTGCGCAGATCGCTGCGGACCTTGGCCCTATCGATGTCGTCATCAACAACGCCGGGATCACGCGTGACGGCACCATATTGCGGATGAGCTATGAAGCCTGGAAAGAGGTGATCGACACCAATCTCGGCGGTTGTTTCAATATGGCAAAGGCCACCTTCCCCGGCATGCTTGAACGCGGTTGGGGCCGGATCGTCAATATCGGGTCGATCAATGGGCAAGCCGGGCAATACGGCCAAGTCAACTATGCCGCCGCCAAATCGGGCATCCACGGCTTCACCAAAGCATTGGCGCAGGAAGGCGCGAAAAAGGGCGTCACAGTCAACGCAATCGCACCAGGCTATATCGATACCGATATGGTTGCCGCTGTTCCGGCTGAAGTGCTCGCCAAAATTGTCGCAAAGATTCCGGTTGGCCGCCTTGGCCAAGCGAGCGAAATCGCGCGCGCGGTCGGCTTCCTCTGTTCGGATGACGGCGGGTTCATTACCGGATCAACGCTGTCGATCAATGGCGGACAGCATATGTATTGAGCATGGGCCCAATCAAACGCTCGGTCACCATTGCGGGCCATGAAACCTCGATCAGGCTTGAACCGCCATTTTGGGACGGGCTGATCGAAGCAGCCGCAGCGCTTGGCCTACCGCTCAATGCCTTGATTGCGCGGATTGATGCGGAGCGGATTGAGGCGGCGAATCCACCCAATCTGGCGAGCGCAATTCGCGTTTGGCTCTATACGCAAGCACGGGGCTCGGTTAATGGAGCTAAGCAATAATTCGGAGTCGACGCCAATGTTTCGCAAGCTCTTTCTCGACCATCCCGCCGAAGTCGGCGAGAACTACCGCGAACATTTTGGCGTCGCCTCAAGTTTTGGAATTGTCATGGTCATTGGTGGGCTTGGCGCAATCGTTCACGCATTCGTTCCCGCTTGGTGCAAGACCACCGGCAGCACCACGATCAACCGGCTTCACAAACGGATCGTGGATGCACGCGGTGCGCACCGTGATGCACGCACTATCGAATGGATGATCTGAACCCGCCGCAATGGCTTGTCCGTGCTGACGGCGTTCGCCTCGCCTTTCATTATCGGGCGGGCAAAGGGCCAACGCTTGTCTTTCTCCCCGGCTATATGTCGGACATGGAAGGCAGCAAAGCAATAGCGCTTGAGGCTTGGGCGATTCGCGAAAGCCGCGCGATGCTGCGCCTTGATTATTCAGGCTGCGGCAAAAGCGGCGGCGCGTTCGAGGATGGCACGCTCGACATCTGGCGCGATGATGTTCTCCTGATGATCCATCATTTGATCGAGGGGCCGGTGCTGCTGGTTGGATCATCAATGGGCGGCTGGCTCGCGCTGCTGATTACGCTGGTGTTGAAGTCCCAAGTGGTTGGGCTGATCGGTATCGCGGGTGCACCGGACTTTACCGACTGGGGGTTTGGCGACCGGGAAAAAGAGCAACTTCAAGCGCATGGCCGTCTTGAACGCGTCTCAGAATATGGCCCCGAACCGATGGTCACCACCCGCGCCTTCTGGGAATCGGGAAACGCAAACCGCCTGTTGCAAAGCGAGATCGCGATTGATTGCCCAGTGCGGTTGATCCACGGGCAACGCGATTCGGACGTGCCCTGGCAAATCAGCCTTGATCTCGCCGCACGGCTTCGTTCAGCCGATGTGCAGACGCTGCTGATAAAAGACGGCGACCACCGATTATCGCGTCCACCGGATATTGCGGCATTGTTGCGCGTTGTTGGTGAATCGCTGGAGGCATTATGATTCTATTGTTAGCCGCTCTCGCCGCATCGGCGACACCCGATTCAGATGCCGCACGCTTTGCGGACTGCGTCGCGCTTGCCAATGCCAACCCAGCCAAAGCCCTCGACGAGGCAAGCGCATGGCGGATCCAAGGCGGCGGCGTTCTCGCCCGCCAATGCACCGGGCTTGCCTATGCTGCACTCAACCGCTGGCAAAGCGCAGCGCTCGCGTTTGAGCAAGCCGCCAAAGCATCAGAAGCCGACGGCGACGGTCGTTCGGCACGGCTGTGGGTGCTGGCGGGCAATGCCGCACTTGCCGGAAGAGAGGCGGTCAAAGCCCGCGCCTATTTCGATTCAGCGCTTGCAAGCGGCATCCTCAAAGGCGGCGAAGCGGGTGAGGCGCATCTTGATCGCGCACGCGCACGCTTTGCAGCGGATGACACCAAGGGAGCGCGCGTTGATCTTGATACAGCGCTCAAGCTTGTTCCTGCTGATCCACTGGGGTGGCTGCTATCTGCAACGCTCGCGCGCAAAGATGGCGATCTTAAACGGGCGCAGACTGACATCATTGAAGCAACCAAACTGGCGCTCGATGATGCGTCGGTTGCCAATGAGGCGGGCAATATTGCGATGATATCGGGCGCGGAAGATGAAGCCCGCGCATCATGGTCTGAGGCTGTTCGGATTAAACCAGACAGCCCCGCAGGCAAGGCAGCGGCGGCGGCACTTGCGCAACTACCGCCAAAATCAGGGGCTGCACCAAAGCCTTAATTGGGCTAAAGCGGCACGATGAAATATCTCCACACCATGATCCGCGTTAGCGATCCCGCAGCCACTATTGCGTTCTTCGAACTGCTTGGCCTCAAAGAACGCAACCGATATGATAGCGAGGCCGGACGTTTCACACTGATTTTCCTTGCCGCCCCCGGCGATGAGAATGCCCAGGTTGAACTAACGCATAATTGGGATGAATCGGGCTATGGTGAAGGTCGTAATTTCGGGCACCTCGCCTATAAGGTCGATAATATATACGAAAGCTGTCAGCGATTGATGGACGGCGGGGTCACGATCAACCGCCCGCCGCGTGATGGGCACATGGCGTTTGTGCGCTCACCCGATAATATCTCGATCGAGCTGTTGCAGGCCGGTCCCAATCTGGCACCGCAAGAACCTTGGGTTTCAATGCCCAACACAGGGCATTGGTAGGATGAGCTTGGAAATTATCCGCATCCCGGTGCTATCAGACAATTATATCTGGCTGGTGCGTGACAACGCATCGGACGAGGTGATGGTGGTTGATCCCGCCGTTGCCGAGCCTGTGCTGGCAAAGGCCGATGCGCTTGGCTGGACAATCACCCATATCTGGAACACCCATTGGCACCCCGATCACACTGGCGGCAATGCCGCGATCAAGGCTGCTACAGGCTGCATCATCACGGGGCCAGCCGCAGAGTTTGAACGTATTCCTACGCTTGATGTGAAAGTCTCAGGCGGCGATGTCGTTCAGTTTGGTGTGACAAAAGCACAGGTGATTGACCTACCCGCCCACACCGCCGGTCACATCGCGTTTCATTTTGACCAGAACCAAGTAATTTTCGTCGGAGACACCCTCTTCGCGATGGGCTGTGGCCGATTGTTCGAAGGCACTGCTGAACAGATGTTTGCGAATATGCGCAAACTTGCGGCCCTCCCAGATGAGACAGCCGTTTACTGTGCGCATGAATATACCCAAAGCAATGGCCGTTACGCGCTGGTTGCCGAGCCCGACAATCAAGCCTTGATCAAACGGATGGACGCGGTGGACGCCATGTGCGCGCGCGGCGAACCAACGGTGCCAACCACAATCGGCCTTGAGCGTGAAACCAATCCGTTCATGCGCGCGAAGAGCATTGATGAGCTTGCCGGGCGGCGAGCGGCAAAAGATAGCTTTCGCGGCTAAATTCTGTTAAGCTGTGCAATCGCGGGGGCGGCTCAACATAGGAGACTGACATGCGTTTCATTCTATCGCTTGGCGCAATTGGCCTGATTGGCACGGCCGTGATCGCTGCATCCCCAGTTCAGGAAGACCGCGCGGCCAAGGAAACCGCAGCGCTTGAAAAAGCAATTGCGGGGAAGGTTGCAGGCAAACCGGTGAGTTGCATCTCGCTAAGAGACATTGATCGCAGTCAGAATATTGGCGAAAATGCAATCATCTATCGCATATCAACCAATCGATTTTATGTGAATAAGCCGCGCGGTGGCTGTTCGGGCCTTCGCGATGGCCGGGCCCTGATAACACGCATTCCGACTGACCGGCTTTGCAATGGCGACGTTGCCCGCGTGGTTGATCTCACGCTTGGATTTGAAGGCCCATCCTGCATCTTGGGCGATTTCACCCCTTACACCAAAGCGCCAAGCTAAGCCTCTTTAAGCTCCTAGATTCAGCGTGAGGTTTCTTCACACCTCTTTCTGCAATAGTTTGTTGCAATCGTTTGCATAACATATTAGAGCGATTCGCTAAGGGCTCCAAAAGCGGCCCGACTGATATTGGAGAGAGGAAAATTACCATGCGCCGTTCAATGAATTTGCTCGCCTCAGTCGCAGCGATTGCGCTGTCAAGCGCAGCATTCGCCCAAGAAGCCCCTGCGACTGAAGAAGCGAGCGCTGATGAAATCGTCGTGACCGCCGTTGCCAAGGGCACTAACAAACTTGACACTTCAATTTCGGTTAGCAGCTTGAACCAGGATGCTGTGCAGCAATTTGCGCCGCGCTCGGTTGCTGAAGTTTTCCGTAACCTCCCCGGCATCCGTTCGGAAAGCTCGGGCGGTGAAGGCAATGCCAACATCGCGGTGCGCGGGCTTCCAGTAGCCACCGGCGGCGCGAAATATATCCAGCTTCAAGAAGACGGCCTCGGCGTTCTTGAATTTGGCGATATCATCTTCGGCAATGCCGATATTTTTCTCCGTTCGGATTTTAACGTATCGCGCGTTGAATCGGTGCGTGGTGGTTCATCATCAACCTTTGCATCAAATGCACCCGGCGGCGTCATCAACCTGATTTCAAATACGGGTGAAAAAGAAGGCGGCGCAATTCAAGGCACTGCTGGCCTCGACTATGATGAATATCGCCTCGACTTTCGCTATGGTGGCCGCCTCAGCGATAGCGTCCGTTTCCACTTTGGTGGTTTCTACCGCGAAGGCGAAGGCCCACGTAAGGCTGGCTATGATGCCAACCGTGGTTTCCAGATCAAGGCCAATGTCACCAAGGAGCTTGATAAAGGCTATGTCCGCCTGAACTTCAAATATCTTGATGACCGTGCGGTTTCGTATCTCCCTAGCCCAGTGCGTGTCACCGGCACCAACAGCAATCCCAAGTTCAGCAATCTGCCCGGCCTTGATGCCAACAATGAATCGCTGGCGACCAACAATTTCACGCGCCACCTTGGCCTCGATTCGGCAAACAACCCAACGGTTACCGATGTGACTGACGGAATGCGTCCGCTGGTCAAAGCGATTGGTCTTGATACGCAATATGAAATTGCCGACGGCCTGACGCTTACTGAAAAATTCAAATATTCTGATGTGGGCGGTCAGTTTACCGGTCTGTTCCCGGCAGGTTTTGATACCGCACAAAATGTTGCCAACAGCATCGGCGGCGCTGGATCAACCTTGTCATTCGCCAACGGCCCGCGCGCGGGGCAGGCTTATGCAGGCACCAACGGCATCATTCCACTGGTTCTCTTCAATGTTGAACTGAACAATCTGGATAATGTCGCCAACGACATTCGCCTCACCAAAACGCTTGATGCGGGCAGCGGCAAGGTTGATCTCACAGTTGGTTTTTACAAATCACGCCAGACGGTTAACACGACATGGGATTTCTCATC
>JBBTEI010000040.1:0-20651 GCA_038042405.1 Pseudomonadota bacterium | reverse complement strand
ACGAACAGGAGACGTATATGGACGCGCTGGTATCAACCGAATGGCTTGCAGGTGAGCTTGGGGCTTCGGATCTCCGTGTGGTCGATGCGACGATCCTGATGGACGGTCGCGATGCATCGGCTGAATATGAGGCCGAGCATATCCCCGGCGCGGTGTTTATGGATTTGGCCGGGCTTGCGGATACAAGCAGCGCCTATCCGCTGATGCTCCCCAAAGCCGAAAAATTTGCGAGCCGGATGCAATCGCTTGGCCTTGGCGACGGGAGCCGGATCATTCTTTATGATAACAGCCCGCTCAAATCGGCGGCGCGCGCATGGTGGATGCTGACGGTGGTTTACGGCGCGCACGGCGTGGCGGTGCTTGATGGCGGTCTGCCGAAGTGGAAAGCCGAAGGCCGCGCGCTTGAAAGTGGCAAGGTTACGCTGCGCCACCGCCATTTCACCGTATGGCGCGACGATAGCCATGTGCGCGGCATTGATGCGATGAAGGCCAATTTGGAAAGCAAGGCCGAACAGATGGTCGATGCCCGCAGTGCTGCGCGCTTCACCGGCGAAGAGGCTGATCCCCGCCCCGGCGTTGCCCCCGGTCACATCCCCGGCAGCTTGAACCTGCCCTATGACCAGATGTTCAATGCTGACGGTACCTACAAAACGGGCGATGATCTGAAGGCCGCCTTCACCAGCATCGGGATTGACTGGAACAAGCCAGTGGTTGCGACCTGCGGTTCGGGGCTGACCTCTGCAACACTTGTATTTGGGGCCTATCTGCTCGGTAAGACTGACGTCTCGCTTTATGACGGTAGCTGGTCTGAATGGGGCGCACAGGCCGATACGCGCAAGGTCATCGGTAGCGCGTGAGCGAGGGGCCGAAGCGGTCATCAACACGACCCGCGACGCAAGCGGTTCAGGGTGGCAGGCGCGCCGAATGGACGCAAGGCATCGTTAACCCGCCGGTCTGGCGTGCCTCGACGATCCTCTACGATGATGTCGCATCGCTTCGTGAGGGCGTAAAAAGCAATGCCGACGGAAAGCTTTTTTACGGGCGTCGCGGCACCCCGACACAGTGGTCGCTTGCCGACGCGCTGACCGAAATGGAGCCCGGCGCTGCGGGCACAATGCTCTATTCATCGGGGGTTGCGGCGCTGACGACCGCGCTGTTCTCGGTGCTTCGCCCCGGTGATCAAGTGTTGATGACCGACAGCGCCTATGATCCAACGCGGATTTTCTGTGACGGATTGCTGAAAAGCTTTGGCGTCGAGACGATCTATTATGATCCGCTGATCGGCGCGGCGATTGAAGCGCTTGTGACGCCGCGTACCCGCGCAATTTTCATGGAAAGCCCCGGCAGCCTGACCTTTGAAGTTCAGGATGTGCCCGCAATCGTCGCGGTGGCAAAGGCGCACGGCATCACCACGCTGATCGATAACACTTGGGCGACCCCGTTGTTCCTCAAGACAATGGCGCTCGGGGTTGATCTGTCGATCATAGCCTGCACCAAATATATCGTTGGCCATAGCGATGTGATGATCGGCTCAGTGAGTGCCAACGCCGCGCATTGGCACGCGCTAAGGCTGTGCACCCAGCAACTTGGCCATCATATCGGCCCCGATGATGCGTGGCTCGCCGCACGGGGATTGCGGACACTTGATGTGCGGATGCAGCGCCACCAGCAGAGCGCGCTTGAGATTGCGCAGTGGCTGCGTGACCAGGGCGAGGTTGCGCAGGTTCTCCACCCCGCTTTGCCCGATTGCCCCGGACATAGCCTTTGGCAGCGCGATTTTACGGGCTCTTCGGGCCTGTTCAGTTTCATCCTTGATGGCGGGGATGAAGCCGCACGCGCGGTACTGATCGATGGTCTTGCGCATTTCGGCATTGGCTATAGCTGGGGCGGGTTTGAAAGCCTTGCCATTCCCGCCGACCCCGCCGCAATCCGCACCGCGACCCGCTGGCACGCCAAAGGCCCGCTCGTCCGGCTGCAAATCGGGCTGGAAGATACTGCCGACCTGATCGAGGATTTGGCCGCAGGTCTTAAGCGGTTCCGCGAGCATATTGCGCGCAGCATCTAACCGGAACGATCCCTGCCTTATTCACCAAAGCCGACGAACACGCTCGCCTCATCAACCGATTTGCGCTCTGACACCACGGCGTTGGCGGGGAAACTTTCATCGGGCCAGCCGAGCGCGATGCTTTTCATGATCACCTGATCCTCGGCGATTCCCGCATGTTCACGCACCACGGGCGATTGCATGATCCCCTGACTGTTGATCACCGCGCCAAGCCCGCGTGACCATGCCGCGTTGACAAGCGCTGTCGCAACCGCACCGCAATCAAACGGCGTATCATCGCTGCCATCGCAAACCCGGTCATAAGTGATGATGATGCAGACGGGCGCATCAAATTGGCGAAAGCCGCGCAGCACCCAATCCTGCCGCATCTCGGCATCATCGCGCGCGATCCCCATTGCGGAAAACAACTGCTTGGCAACGCCCACCTGCCGGTCACGGTGCGGCCCGGCAAACGCCTGCCCGGTGCGAAACTCACGCGATTGCGGTACGCCCGCGATCATCCGCTCAGTATTCCCAGCGCGGATACGATTGAGCGGCTCGCCCGTGATGACATAAAAATTCCACGGCTGCGTGTTCATCGAAGACGGCGCGCGCATGGCGAGACTTAGAACCTCCTCGATCAGCGCGCGGGGAACGGGATCAGGCTTATACCCCCGGATGCTCCGGCGACCGAGGATAACTTCGTCAAATTGCATGGGGTACTCCGTGGGGTGTGTCTACTTTTTGGTTTTGGGATGCATCGCGGGAAAAAGCCTCTCAACCGCGCCGCTCAGAAGTTCGCCAGCTAGTTCTGATGTCATCGAACCTGCTAGTTCGCCCTTGAATGGCAGTCCGATGAGCAATACGTGGGCTGGATTTGCGAGCCTCTCGCCATCTTCTGGCAATGGATCTTCGCAAAAATAAAAGTCATTATCGAAGTAGCTGAGTGCTTCGAGTGCTCGTCCCACATTCAACTCTGCAAATTGGGCGGTTTTGCCAAATGAACGTCGCGATGCCAGAATGCGACGTATCTCGTCCTCATCTGCCTTGGATTGTTTCGCGAGGACAAAACGCTCGATAAAGGACAGGCCGTCCTCGTCTTTCGTTGATCGTTCAAAGGCACCCGCGCCAATTTCGAACTCACCCGCACTCGGGCCTAGCGAGATGGAAGCGCCGCCGACGTAGCGCACAACATTTCTGTCTGCGCCAAGCTTTTTCTTTTTGCCCCCGACGAAACTCATTCAGAGATCACGTGCCTCAGGCCACATGTAGCAATGAAGGGCATGATCGTAGACAGCAGCTTTGTCCCAAGCATATGCTCGAACTTGTCACCAACACGTTTGAAGAAAAGATATTGAACCTCGCCGTTCCCCCGAAATTGGAGGCCAACTTTTTCACCTTGCTTGTTTGACCAACGTAGCCGGACATTGCCATTTCTGACAAGGAAAACGGTTGGCATACGCGCACTACGGAGTGAGGCGACGAAGGCGCTGACTTCCTTGCGCGATTTTTTTGAAACCTTAATCTCGTCCTCGATTGCGGCTTCATCGAGAGCATTCAAGCGCTCTGTGAATTGAGGAAGCCAATCGGGCGTTTTCGCTACTGGCACATCTTTTAGGCGCAGTAGATCGGAATAATCTGAGGAGGCAAAAAGCACAGGATGCTCGGATTGCGGCTTTGGCGCTAGCCCAAGATATCGGTGAGAGTCTGAGGTCGAATTTGTCGGTTCAAATACGGTTAGACCCACCATCGCAAATTCCAGATTGGTCAGATTTGTCTGGACGGTTCTAAAGGGGGCATCATTGATAAAATCTGTAATCGTTGGAGAAAATCTGTTAGCAGACAGAACCAATTCCTCAATTGCCATCGTCTGTACCTTCGACATTCAAAGCAGCTAGATCATCCAAAATGGAGGAGCCATTTAATCGACCCGTTCTAATGCCATTTGTCAATACATTCATGGCCAAAACAGTAGCAGTAGGCCACGAAAGCCGTAGTCTCACAACCTCGGTTAGGGTCTCGACTGTAACTAATGTAGCATCTTCTCCTTGAGACTGAACTGATCGAATTTCACGACCTGCTTGGAGGCAGGCAATCTCGATGTCATCCCCTACTCCAAAAATCGGAGCGTTATCGACTACGGCTCGATGAAAACTGCTATCCCGAACCACCTGAACAGCGGCGGCATCCGTTCGCTTGACTCTTTTCGGTTTGGCTTCAGCCAATGTGGTTGCTCCTTCAGCATGGCACGCGATTCGAACGTGTATATTAATATAGTCAATAAATCGCCAAATTCACTCTTTTGTTGAATTACGGTGTCAGTGCACTAATTTCATACCCATTCCAACCCTCACCCCGCCCGCCCCACGCTCTCTGCCAGCACGCCCGCGACATAGGCGTTGAGCGATACGCCTTCGCGCGCCGCGACGAACTTTAATTTCTCGTGCAGCGAGCGGGGCACGCGTTGCCGCCATTGGCCGAGCGATCCGGGGCCGGGGACGTCGCGGCCAAGCGCTTTTGCCGCCGCCTGCCTCGACAATGGCAGCCTCGGCGTCGGCAAGGGCGGCCTCTGGCGTGTCACCATCGCCCATGCAGCCGGGGAGGGCGGGCACGGTGGCGAGCCAGCCGCCGCCATCAGCATCCGAGAGTGGCTCAACCATGACTGCATAGTCAGCCAGATTTGCCTTCGATTTTGCCATGCTATTTGTCCTTCACGCCGCGCCGCTCACTCCACCGTAACACTCTTCGCCAAATTCCTTGGCTGATCAACGTCCGTGCCCTTCGCGCAGGCCACATGGTAGGCAAGCAATTGCACCGGCACTGCATACACCAAGGGCGCGATCAGGGGATGGACGCTGGGCATTTCTATGGTCGCCATGCAGCCTTCACCCGCCTCGGCGATCCCTTCGGCGTCGCTGATCAGGACGACTTTGCCGCCGCGTGCGCGGACTTCTTGCATGTTGCTGACGGTTTTTTCGAACAGTGGCCCGCTCGGCGCGAGGACGATTACGGGCACCGCCTCATCAATAAGCGCAATCGGACCGTGCTTCATTTCGCCGGACGCGTAACCTTCAGCGTGGATATAGCTGATTTCCTTGAGCTTGAGCGCGCCTTCAAGTGCAAGCGGATAATCTGGCCCGCGCCCGAGGTAGAGCACGTCGCGCGCGGGGGCGATCAGGTGCGCCATCGCGGCGATATCGGCGTCATGCGTGAGTGCTGCGTTAATCGCGGCGGGGGCCTCGGTCAGATGCTTGACGACGTCTTGCTCCTCAGCGCGGGTCATCTTGCCCTTGACGACGGCAAGATGCGCGGCGAGTGCTGCGAGCACGGCAAGCTGACAACTGAACGCCTTGGTTGAGGCAACCCCAATCTCTGGCCCGGCATGGGTGGGCAGGAGCAAATCGGCCTCGCGCGCCATGCTGCTGGTCGGCACATTCACCACAACCGCAATCTTCTGCCCCGCCGTTTTGGCATGGCGCAGTGCGGCGAGCGTGTCGGCTGTTTCGCCCGATTGCGAGATGAACAGAGCAAGCCCGCCTGCCTCAAGCACTGGATCACGGTAACGAAATTCGGACGCGAAATCCAAATCAACCGGCACGCGTGCGAAGGTTTCAAACCAATATTTGGCGACCATTCCGGCATAAAAGCTCGTCCCGCAGGCAACGATGGTGACGCGGTTGATTGCCGAAAGATCAAAATCCATCTGCGGCAGCGCGACCTGCTGTTCAAGTGGGCGGACGTAGGACGAGAGCGTCTGCGCGACGACGGTGGGCTGCTCGAAGATTTCCTTCAGCATATAATGGCGGTAATTGCCCTTTTCGATTGCAGCAGCGGAGACGCCCGATGTCGTGATTTCGCGGATTACGGGCTTGTTGTCCTTATCGAAAATCTCCGCACCTTCGCGGGTGATGATCACCCAATCGCCTTCATCAAGATAGGCGATCTTCTGCGTCAGCGGCGCAAGCGCGAGCGCGTCTGATCCGAGATAAGTCTCGCCGTCACCGTAACCCACAACGAGCGGCGAGCCGAGCCGCGCGCCGATCAGGAAATCGGGGTGCTGGCGGAAGGCAATGGCAAGCGCAAAAGCGCCGCGCAGGATGGGAAGAACGGCCTTCACAGCCTCTGCGGGTGAAAGCCCGGCCTCAACCTGCTCACTCACCAGATGCGCGACGACCTCAGTATCGGTCTCGCTCTCGAACGTCCGGCCACGCGCGATCAGGCCGTCACGCAGCAGCTTGAAATTCTCGATGATGCCGTTGTGAACCAGCGCGACTTCGCCCGTGGCGTGGGGATGCGCGTTCGATGTGGTTGGCGCGCCGTGCGTTGCCCAGCGGGTATGTGCGATGCCGATGGTGCCCGGCGCATCATTGGATTTCAGTTCATTGACGAGGTTCGCCAGCTTTCCCTGCGCGCGGCGGCGGATAAGCTGCCCACCGTCAATGGTGCAGACGCCCGCGCTATCATAGCCGCGATATTCCATTCGCTTAAGCCCGTCGACCAGCCGGTCAGAGACTGAATTTTTGCCAACAATTCCGATAATGCCGCACATTGGATTACACTCACACTAAAGTTGATAAGGGACGCGGATGCCCGGCATTTCTGCCGGAAAATCCTTGGTGTTTCGGGTGATGAGAATTGCGCCATTCACCTGCGCCGTGGCAAGGATATAGGCGTCCGCCAGTTTCATTGATGAGCGATAGCCAATATCGGCAGCGGCGGCCGCAATCCGCGCGTCAATCTCGACGACTTCCAGCGAAGACATCGTCCGCTGAAGCGTGTCGCGTTCTTCAATTGGAACGCCTGCCAAAAGCTCGGTCCAAACGATGCGACTGATCCGGTGCTTCTTATAGCGTGACAATTCGGCGACGGCCTTGGGGCTATCGTTCAACCAGTCAATCAGGATGTTGGTATCAAAAAAAGGATCGGACACAGTCAGATATCTTCATAAGGCCTGCGGTCTTCGCGCATGGCTCTTTGATGTTTGACGGCATCGCCAATATCGGTTTTGTGTTTCCACAAACCCGCACCGCGCGTAATCCAATCATGATTGTCGGCATTGTCGGCAAGGTACAACTTCACGGCATCGCGAATCGCCGCCGCGCGCGAGCGTTTCTTTTTGGATGCCAGCGCATCAAGCTTTTCGATGTCATCATCGGGAATGTCGGTCAGAATTCTCATTTGCTATCCTCGATATACTGATATCATATCATGATATCATGTCAAGCGGCGCGCAACGCATCCGCGACCTGAAACTTTGGGGTTTCAATCAGCGAAAACCCATTTAGATGTCTGTCAATCGAGGTGAAATATATGTGTCAACCAAGCCAATATTCAAAGCAAGATTATAGCAAAATGAGTCTGCTGCTTGCTCTGCTCCTCACCATTGGTACGCCCGCAGCCGCCACTGCTCCGAGCCTTTCCACACCGTCCACCATTTCCACTCATCCCGAAGCCAAGCTCTACGACGCGACCCGCGATGCGCGCGCTGATGTGTCCGCAGCGCTCACCCGTGCGAAGGCATCGGGCAGGCGCGTGATCCTCGTGATGGGGGCGAATTGGTGCCATGATAGTAAGTCGCTGGCGGGCTGGTTTGAAAGCGCGCGGTTCAAGGCGATGCTGGCGCCCAAATATGAGATTGTCTATGTTGATGTCGGCAAGCCGCAGCGCCGCGAGGGGCGAAATATTGAGATTGCGCAGGGGTTTGGTCTCAAGAAGATCAAAGGCACGCCGACGGTGCTGATCCTCTCCCCCGCTGGCGCGCTCCTCAACAAAAAGGACGCGCCAACATGGCGCAATGCGGCGAGCCGGAGCGAGGATGAGATTTTTCGCAGCTTTGCCGAATTTGGCCGCTAACCGCATCCACCATGTCCACCATTGAAATTATCGCGGTCATCCTTGGTGCCACCAATATCCTGCTCGTGGCACAGCGGAGCATCTGGAACTTCCCGGCCGCGTTGGTGATGGTGGCGCTTTACGCGCGGATTTTCTGGGATGCCAAACTCTATAGCGATGCCGGGCTTCAGGGATTTTTCTTCGCGGTCAATCTTTATGGCTGGTGGTCATGGCGTGCGCATAAGGCGGATGCCGGCAAAGTGATGGTTGAGCGTCTTGACCGCACGGCGCTGTTTGCATGGATGGGGGGATCAATCGTCGCGGTGCTTGGTTGGGGCATGGTCATGGCGCGGCTGACCGATGCGAGCCTGCCCTATGCTGACGCCTCGGTCGCCATGCTGAGTGTGGCCGCGCAATTGCTGATGACGTGGCGTAAGCTTGAGAATTGGTATTGGTGGATTGTCATCAATATCATTTCGGTCGGGCTTTATGCGGCGAAAGGCCTGTATCTGACGATGGGGCTTTATGCTGTTTTCCTAGTGCTTGCGGTTTGGGGGCTGATCAATTGGCGCAGGAGTATGAGGGCATGAAAACGATCTGCCTGCATGGCCCGGAAAGCACGGGAAAATCTACGCTGGCCACACATCTTGCTGCGCATTTCGGATGTGAAGTCGTCCCCGAATATGGCCGTGCGTATTGCGACGAACATGGCACTGACATCGGCATGGCAGCACTTGTCGAAATTGCGCAGACGCATGATGCCATGACGCGCGCGGCGCGGGCGCGGACATCGGATATATTGATCCTTGACACCGATCCGCTGATGACAGCGGTGTGGGCCGATATGATGTTTGGTGCGCGTGATCCCTGGTTTGATCGTTTTGTTGGTGTGGCGGATTTTTATCTGCTGCCCGATATTGATTTGCCATGGGTTGATGATGGCTTGCGGATTTACGGCGGGGCGGAAGAGCGCGCCCGATTTTTTGCGCTGTCACGTGCAGAGCTTGATAGGCGCTACGTGCCCTATGCGGTGATCGGCGGCGGTGGAGAGGACCGTATTGCAAATGCAATTGCGGCAATCGCGTGCAACGCTAACTGACCCAGCCAATCCAATCCGCCACATCTTCAAAATCATCGGCAATAAACTTTGCACCCGCAGCTTTCATTGCCTCTGCGTCGCCGGACAAGATATGGGCACCGGCAGTAAAGCCGATCGTGGGGATACCAGCGGCTACGGCGGCCTTTACGCCGGCGACATGATCCTCAATCGCAACGATTCTACGCGGAGCGATGCCCAGCTTTTCTGCGGCCAGCAGATAAACCCCCGAATCAGGCTTATCGTGCGCCAGCGTTGCCGTTGTATAAACATGGGCACCGAAATGATGCTCAAGCCCGAAACGCGCCAGCGTTTGCGATATCCAGATTGGCTCACTCGACCCCGTGATCGCGCGTGGGGCGCCTGACGTAAGATCAAGGAATGCCTCAATCCCCGGCATCGGGCCGACTTCGAGAATCACACGTCGGCTCAGTCGCTTATATTGCTGGCTGATCAGCGATTCGGGAATTTCGCTGCCCATACGTGCTTCAAGGCGAATGAGGACATCGCTCCAACGCCTTGCGCTCAACTCGTGCAGCGCTTCATCAAGTGTTATATGCATGCCCGCTTCGGCCATGCTTTCAACCAGTGCCTGCGTCGATAGCCGCTTGCTGTTGGCAATGACGCCGTCAAAATCAAACAAGATCGCTTCAAACCGCATCAGTGCGTATTAGCTCCAAACAGCATTAATAGTGTCGCATCTTTGTATGCCACTGTCACGCCCATACGCCGGAGTAAAGGGTTTCGCTATCATGATCGTGCGCCAAACAGGGCGCTGCCAATGCGGATATGGGTCGCGCCTAGCATGATTGCGGTTTCAAAATCGCCTGTCATTCCCATACTGAGTTTCGCCAAACCATGATCGCGTGCAAGCTTGGCAAGCAATGCGAAATAGGGGGCGGCCTCGGTGTCGGCAGGCGGCACCGCCATCAGCCCTGCGACATCAAGTGCCGCAATTCGCGCCGCTGCCAGCAACGCCGGAAGTGCGGCAATCGCGCATCCGCCTTTCTGTGCCTCCTCGCCGATATTGACTTGAATGAAACAGCGTGGCCGCTTGCCAAGGCTATCCGAAGCACGCGCGATGGCGGTGATCAGTGATTCACGGTCAACCGAGTGGATAGTGTGGAACAGGGCGACTGCATCTCCAGCCTTGTTTGATTGCAATTGCCCCACAAGGTGTAGCTCAAGCGCGCCGAATTGATCGATCAAGGGAGGAAATTTGGACTGGGCCTCCTGAACACGATTCTCGCCAAAAACGCGCTGACCCGCAGCAATAAAGGGGGCAACCGCTGCGGCGTTATAGGTTTTTGAAACCGCGATGAGGGTTACATCGCCCGCCTTGCGGTCGGCGATTTTGGCGGTGTGTGCAATCGCCCCATTGACACTGGCCAAGCGTTCGCTGGCTTGTTGTTCATAATCAATCATTATCTTGCTATAGAAAGCAACATGCCAAAGCGCCAAGCCCGATCACTTCCTAAAACATGGCTGATGACTGATGAATGGCTGGGTGATGCGCTGTTGCCAAGCATCGCGGCGCTCCCAAAGGGTTCCGGGATCGTCTTTCGGCATTATAGTCTTGACGCTGTAGAGCGCCAAAAGCTGTTTCTCGCAGTGAGCAAGGTTGCGCGGCAGAACCGCCATATTCTCGTCATTGGTGGGGCATCTTTTGCCGCGCCTGCTTTGCGCGCGGCAGGCAAGCATGGGCGGGTACGCGGCGCCATTACGGCACCGGTACATTCGCTAAGAGAAGCGCGCGCGGCTGAGCGCGCGGGGGCAAGGCTGCTCTTCGTTTCGCCGATTTTTGCGACGCGTTCTCACCCTCATGCGGCGGTGCTTGGCCGTGTCCGGTTCGGGCTGCTGATCCATAATTTGAAACTGCCCGTCGTTGCGTTAGGCGGCATGAACGCAGCGCGGGCGCGCGGCTTACAATCAATGAAAATATACGGCTGGGCAGGAATATCCGCGCTGGCGGTTACGTTTTAGAAGCGGAATGCGGTGCCCACATAGACCGCCTGGCTATCACGAATTGTATCGTTCGGCGCGGCCAACCGGTCACGCTCGCTCTTGTAACGGACACCTGCAGTAACATCGAGGCGACGGGTCAACCGGTATGATCCGCCAACGTCAAGCGACACGCTTTCGCCGCCCGTGATCGAACGCGGCGCATCGCCCATTGGCTTTTGTGCGCCAAGCTGAACGCGGGTGCTCCATTTGCTGGCGTTATAGCTGATGCCGAGATCAAGTGATTCGCGGCTACCTGCTGTCACGCCCGCGTCAATGCGCGCTACATCGCCCGAAACAGCAAAGCGTTTCCAGCCAACGCCGACGCCAAGATTATAGGCCACCGGATTCACGCCAAGTGATGGTGCAACCGAAAGCAGCGAGGCTGCGCCCGGCGTTACACTATTCACGCCGACATTATTGCCAACCGCACGGGCACGGACGGCGACGCGAACCGAACGGCGATTGCTGTCGGACGCTGCGGGGGTGAAACGGAACCCTGATGACGCAATCCCGCTGCGCGCAAAGGCGGCGGCAAGGCGAGGGTCAGCAGAGGCGGGGGTAAATGTACCGATTCCACCCCGCATCGCAGGAGCGCTGTTCCGCTTTGCCAAAAATTTATCCGAGGACGCACCAATCGCGGGCGACACAACAAGGGCGGCGGTGCAAAGCATCGCTCCGATTACCCCCGTCTTGAATTTGCCCGATAGCATGTGCTGACCCTATTTAGTGTTCGGCAATCGTTAGCATGATTTGGTCTGTGGTGGCCAGTGTCAAGAGTCGCATTCTGTGCATTTGTTGCAAGAACTCCACACTCGCCTGGCGGGCTTGCGCTAACGACTCGACCGAATCTTTTATACACAAAATTGCGGCTACTGGCCCATCTGGGTGAACGCACGACTTGCAGCCTACGCAAACCGCCCTATAACGCCCAATATTCGTTATTTTCAAGGATAGCCCATGTTCAGGCCGTACCGTATTGCCCTTTCAATCGCCCTCGTCGTTGCACTGCCTGCCTGTGCTGCGATAAAGAAAGATTTGGCTAAAGGCATAAATTATTTTGGCAGCAGCAAGGATGAAGAGGGTGCCAAACGCGGTATTGCCCCTTCGAAAGTGACTGCAATCGGCGTTAACAGCTATCTTTATCTGGCGACTCTCGACACGGTTTCGTTCATGCCACTCCTCCAAAGCGACTCGGCAAACGGCGTTGTGATCACCGATTGGTACGTCAATCCCGCTACACCGAATGAGCGGATGAAGCTGACGGTTTCGATACTTGATCAGGAACTGCGTGCCGATGCACTCCGCGTTGCAGCCTCACGTCAGACGCTCAAATCGGGCCAATGGACAGATGCACCGGTGCAAGCAGCAACCGTGCAGAAGCTTGAAGAGATTATCCTCACCAAGGCCCGCGATCTTCGTCGTAATTCCAATCCGGGCTGATAGGTTTCCCTTATGAGCTCGCGTTTCAACCCGATGAAGGCTGATGCGCGCTGGCAAAAACTGTGGGAGGCGGAGCAGAGCTTCGCGGCTCCTGCCGGTACCAGCGACACCCGCCCGCGCGCCTATGTGCTTGAGATGTTCCCCTATCCTTCGGGGCGCATCCACATGGGCCATGTCCGCAATTATACGATGGGTGATGTTCTCGCGCGGTATAAGGCGATGACGGGCCATGCTGTGCTGCACCCGATGGGGTGGGATAGCTTCGGAATGCCCGCCGAAAATGCGGCGATGGAAAAGAAAGTCCACCCCGGCGATTGGACACGCGCCAATATAGCGGCGATGCGCGGGCAGTTGAAGCGGCTCGGCCTTGCGATTGATTGGAGCCGCGAGCTTTCAACCTGTGAGCCTGATTATTACGGCCATGAACAGGCGCTTTTCCTTGATTTGTACAAGGCGGGGCTGGTTTACCGCAAGGAATCGGCGGTCAACTGGGATCCGGTTGACATGACCGTACTCGCCAACGAGCAAGTGATTGACGGGCGCGGTTGGCGCTCGGGTGCGCTGGTTGAAAAGCGCAAGCTCAGCCAATGGTTCTTGAAGATCACTGATTTTGCTGAAGAACTGCTCGAAGGCTTGGACGGGCTTGAACATTGGCCCGATAAGGTCAAGCTGATGCAGGCCAATTGGATCGGAAAATCAAAGGGGCTGAAATGCACCTTTAACCTGACCGGAACGCATGACGGGATCGATGTCTTTACGACGCGGCCTGATACAATGTTCGGCGCGAGCTTTGTCGCGATTGCCGCCGATCATCCGCTTAGCGCCGCGATGGCCGAAAACGCGCCTGAGTTGCGGGCGTTTATTGAGGAATGTCGCCGGGGCGGAACGACCGCAGCCGAAATTGAAACCGCTGAAAAAATGGGTTTCAACACCGGACTGACGGTTGAACATCCGCTTGATCCGGCGTGGCATCTGCCCGTCTATGTCGCCAATTTTGTCCTCATGGATTATGGCACCGGCGCGGTGTTCGGTTGCCCCGCGCATGATCAGCGCGACCTTGATTTCGCGCGCAAATACCGGCTTGATGTCACGCGCGTCGTTGCCGACGGCGATCTGACCGACTCCGATTTTGAGGGCGACACTGCCTTCACCGGTGCTGGCGAAATCGTGAATTCGCATTTCCTGAACGGCATGACGATTGACGAGGCCAAGGCCGCCGTCATCGCGCGCGCCGAACATGAAGGCTGGGGCGAAGGGCAGACGCAGTACCGCCTGCGCGATTGGGGCGTTTCGCGCCAACGCTATTGGGGGACGCCAATCCCGATCATCCACTGCGATTTCTGCGGAGTGTTGCCCGCACCGCGATCCTCGCTGCCGATTGTCCTGCCAGAGGATGTCAGCTTTGATATCCCCGGCAACCCGCTTGAGCGCCACCCGACCTGGAAACATGTCGCTTGTCCGAACTGCAAGGAACCCGCGCGGCGCGAAACCGATACGCTTGATACGTTTGTGGATTCGAGCTGGTATTTCATCCGCTTCGCCTCGCAGCCCGAAAACGCCCCGTTTGACAAAGAAGAAGTCGAGCGTTGGCTGCCGGTTGGCCAATATATCGGCGGGGTTGAACATGCGATCCTGCATTTGCTTTACGCGCGTTTCTGGACGCGTGCGCTCCAGCGGATCGGGCGGCTCGATGTCGCTGAGCCGTTCAAGGGGCTGTTCACCCAAGGCATGGTGACGCATGAGACCTACCGCGCGACCAAGCCAGTGATGAACCTCAAAGGCGCGCCGTTCATCAAGGACGGGGTGCCCGTTACCGAATCCTTTTGGGTTGGCCTTGATGAAATCAAGGATAAGGACGGCGTTCTCGTCTGGGCGGAGGACGAGTCTCCGGTCGAAATTGGCCGCGTCGAGAAAATGTCGAAATCGAAGAAGAACACCGTCGATCCACTGCCGATGTTCGATCAGTTCGGGGCCGATGCCGTGCGCTGGTTCATGCTGTCTGACAGTCCGCCCGAGCGAGATCTGCCGTGGAGCGAAGCTGGAATTGAGGGGACATGGCGTTTTGTTCAGCGGCTATGGCGCATTTTTGAACGCGATGTGGAGGCCAGCGCAAGTGGGAGAGATCCTGATCTTGAACGCCAGTTGCACCGTGCGATTGCGGGCATTGGCGCCGATATTGAGGCGCTTGGTTTCAACAAGGCCGTCGCCAAGGCGCATGAATTTGCCAATTTCATTGAGAAAGCCGCGCCATCGGCCACGCGCGCGAACGCCGCACGAACGCTCGCGCACCTGATCGCGCCGATGCTGCCGCATCTGGCCGAAGAAGCATGGGAGGCGTTTGGCGGCACTGGCCTGATCGCGCATCAGCCTTGGCCAATTTTTGATCCCGCGCTGTTGGTTGAAACCCAAACGAGGATTGCCATTCAGGTGGGCGGCAAACTCCGCGATACGATCACTGTCGCCAAGGACGCGACGCGCGAGGAACTTGAGGCGGCGGCACTGGCCAGTGAAAAGGTTATTCGCACGCTTGACGGCGCAACGCCCAAAAAGGTGATTGTGGTTCCGGGCCGTTTGGTCAACATAGTTTTATGAAGCGTCTTGCTGCCCTTGCCCTGATCCTGATGCTCCCCGCATGCGGGTTGCAGCCGCTCTACGGTGACCGCAATGTCAGCAACACATTGCGCAGCGTTGAGCTTGCCCCGATTGAGGGCAAGGCCGGATACCTCGTGCGCTCGGCGCTTGAACAGCGGCTCGGCAAGCCTGCGGGCGGGGCTGCGCGCTTCCGGCTCCAGATTGAGCTTGATGATCAGATCAGCGGTTTTGGCGTCCGCCGTGATGATTCGGTGACGCGTGAGCGGCGGGTTTTGCGCGCGCGTTACCGCCTGATTGAAACCGACGGTGGCACGACTGTGCTTGATGCCACGGCAGGTTCTGATTCGGGAATCGATGTGGTTTCATCCGAATATGCCGTGGTTGCGGCTGAAGAAACCGCGCTTGAGCGGTTGACCGAGATCGTTTCGGATCAGATCGTTGCGCGGGTTGCGCTGTATGTAAAACGCAGCGAAGCCGCCCCGGATAAGAAGTGAAGGTTAACGTCGGGCAGATCGAGCGCGCACTCGATTCGCCGCCTGATAATATCCGTCTCTATTTGCTCTATGGCCCCGATGAAGCGGCATCGCGCGCGCAAGCCAAGCGGCTTGAACGTGCGATGGGGCCCGGCGCAGATCGTGTCGATCTTGACGGGGCGACGCTGAAAGGCGATCCGGCCCGGCTTGCCGATGAGGCGGCGTCCACATCGCTGTTTGGCGATAAGCGCCACATCCGCCTGACGCTTGTCGGTGACGAGGCGATGGCCGCGATCGAGGCGCTGCTGGCGGCCCCCGCTGCGGGCAATCCGGTTGTCGCGATTGCGGGTGCGCTCAAACCTGCATCGGCGCTGCTTAAGCGCGCGCTGGCTGACGGCGCGGTGATGGCCTGTGCCAACTATCCTTTGGAAGGTGAAAATGCGGACAAACTGGCCATCGCGATGGCGAGCGGGCTGGGGCTTCGGCTTGGCTCCGATGTCGCCCGCGCAATGGTCGGCGCGGCAGCAGGTGACCGGGCGGTACTGGGGCAGGAACTTGAAAAGCTTGCGCTATTCCTCGACGCGGCACCCGAACGACCAACCGAAGTCGACATGGCTGCGTTTGACGCAATCAGCGCGGGCAATGGCGAAGGAGAGCTTTCGCGGCTGATTGATGCAGTGATGGATGGGCAGCCTGCGCTTGCTGCGCGTGAATTGGCCGTGCTCTCAGAGGAAGGTGTGGACGGTATCGCGCTGCTCCGCGCGATGAACAAGCGGGTGCAACTGCTTGCGCGCTTTGCTGCCGATGTGGCGGGCGGGCAGTCGGTTGAAAATGTGGTGGAGCGGGCGGGCAAATCCTTGTTCTGGAAAGACAAAATTCCCGTCCAACGCCAGCTCAAGCGCTGGGCACCTGCACGTCTGGCAACGGCGGCGGATCGCTTGCTAGCGGCTGAACGCGCGATCAAAGCGGCTGGATCAGTCGGCACGGTTTTTGCTGCATCAGAATTGATCACACTTGCAAGGGTGGCGCAGCGGCGCGGTTAGCGGGCGTCCACTGCTTCTACTCTTCCCGCCGCGCCAGGATCTGCTCAACCTGTTTATGGTCGGAGAGCTTATCCACATCAATTGCGGCCTCGGGAAATGGCAGCGGCACAGCCCGCGCATTTAGCCCGAGCCTGCGGCCAAGCGCTGCGATCCCGTCTTCAAGGCTGATCGTCCGCGTGATCGCCCGAAGTGCGATGAGCGGCCCGAAATGCCAGAAGAGTTTGAACAATTGCTTGCGGTCTTTTTCGGCACTCACCCACAGCGTGAGCGCGTTACGCGCGGCGTCGCCGGATAGCGCGAACATGTTTGCTCCCGACCATGCGCCGCCGCGCAGTTTGATCCATGTGCGTTTATTATCGGGATAGGCGGCAAGGATCGTCGCGCGCTCAACCATGCCGACCGCAACGTCCGCGCCTTTGCTGGCTTCCAGAAAATGCGTGATCATGGCGCTGGTGAGGAGCGGGTGATCGGCCGTGGTGACGAATAGCGGCCAAGGCGCAGCCGCAGTCCCCCCAACGCTCAGGATGCTTTGTGAAATGCCTGATTGGCTTGCCACATAGCGCAACCGTGGATCGTCAGGCAGCACGGCGCGGATCGCGTCGGGTTGCTGGGCGAGGATGACAATCCGATCAAACGCAGCAGTACCGAGCATGGTTTCAACCACGCGCGCGACCATTGGCCTACCACCGACCGGAACCACTGCTTTGAAGGTTTCACCAAAGGCGCTGGCGAGCGGATCCTCGCCGGGGCGCTGGCCGGCCAGGATAATTGCAGTCCAGCCAATTTTTGCCTCTGTCATGATTTGGCCCTAGTCGTGCGACAGGTGTGTTGCAATATTTGACCTAGGAGAACTGAGAGTGCGTGTTGCCGTTCTTTTCATCGGCGGGATGCATCAGGCGCTTCATATCGCGCCCGTTGCGGCGGCACTCGCAGAGCGTAACGATGCCGAAGTTTCCGCCTATGTTGCGACGGCGCAAGACGCGGCGGCGCTTGCCGCATTGCTCAAACGGCTCGGTGTGCCGCCGCTCAATATTATTATAATGGCGCTGCCGGGGTGGCTGATGCGGCTGCCCGGCGTCAAACGCGCGGTCAAAGTCATGCGGCTGCTCTTATGGAGCCGCGAAATCCGCCGCTACGATGCGATACTGACGGCAGAACGTAGCTCAACATTGCTCAAGCGCCTGCCGGGGCGGACGCCGCCGATGATCCATATTCCGCACGGTGCAGGGGATCGCGCCAAGGGGTTTGAACCCCGCCTTGCGCTGTTTGACCATATCGTTGTCGCGGGGCCAAAGGATCGGCGGCGGATGATCGCGCAAGGGTTGGTTGCGCCCGAGCATTGCACTGTATCGGGCGCGATCAAGGTTGCCGCGTGTCGGCGGATGCAGCGCGAAACCGGGCCACTGTTTGGCAATGACCGTCCTGTCATCCTCTACAACCCGCACTTCGATCGCCGACTTGCGTCGTGGCACGGATTCGTCGCCCCGTTGATTGATGCGGTGGTTGCTGATGGCTGCTATAATCTGATCGTTGCGCCCCATATTCGCATGTTCGAAATGGCGGACGCAGAGGAACGCGCTGTCTGGCGGCGGCGCGCGGTTGCGGGCCGGGTGATTGTCGATCTCGATTCCGAACGGCTGAACGACATGAGCTATGCGTTGACGGCGGACATTTATATCGGCGATGTCAGTAGCCAAGTGTATGAATTTTTGACCACCGCAAAACCGTGCATCTTCATTGATGCACACGGCGCGGACTGGCGCGATAATCCTGATTACGCGATGTGGCAATTTGGGCCGGTGTGCAAGAATATCCCCGAGATTATGACGGCGCTTGATAACGCGGAGGATCGTCACGGCGATTATGTCGAGATGCAACGCCGGATGGTTGCCGATGCGCTTGGCGATAGCGGGGATCAGGCTGCCGATCACGCCGCCGAACAACTGCTGCGTGCGGTGGCGCAATCGCAAAGCGCGTCTTAATAGTTTGACGCGTCGGGACGGTGGTTTTTTATTGGCTCCCGCTTTGAAAGCAAGGAACGGGACGCGTGTGAAGTTTTGCCCGGCTACCAAGGCTGCATCACTTCACTGATGGAGCCATTATGACCTACCGTATTGAAGGCCTTTCGCGCGATCACTTCGCGCATCTGTTTGCAATGACCGACACCGAGCTTGCTGCTCAAAATGCCGTGCGCGTTACCGCGACCGGCCCTGGCTTTCCCTGTCGCGTCAGTCTGGAAGATGCCAAGGCAGGTGAACAACTGATCCTGCTCAACTACACCAGCCATGATGTTGCGACCCCCTATCGGTCGGCCTACGCAATTTATGTGCGCGAGGATGCGGGTGAGATCGCGTCGCTGGTTGATGCCACGCCTCCGGTGTTTGAAGGCCGCCCGCTTGGCCTGCGCGCCTTTGACCGCACGGGGATGCTGAGGAATGCTGCGCTTGCATTGCCGGGACAGGCTGATGCGAAGATTCGTGAGCTATTCGCCGACGACAATATCGCCTATATCCATGCACATAATGCCGCGCACGGATGTTTTTCGGCGCGGATTGATCGGAGCGCATAATGATCGACCGGGCCATTGACCGTGATTGGGCCTTTGCTGCATTTGACCGGCGTGACCGTAGCCTTGACGGGCGCTTTGTCGGCGCGGTGAAAACCACACGGATTTATTGCAAGCCAAGCTGCCCGGCGCGGCGCCCTCTGCGCGAAAATGTCGAATTTTTTGAACGCAGCGAGGATGCCCGTGCGGCCGGATATCGTGCTTGCAAACGCTGCCTTCCCGATGATGTCGGACGCGATGCCGAAGGCGTGGCGCGGGCGATTGCGCTGATCGCGGAACGTGAGGAAGGGCTTTCGCTTGATGCACTAGCAGCAGAGGCCGGCTATGCGCCGCACCATTTCCACCGGATTTTCAAACGGGCGACGGGGGTGACGCCAGCGGCCTATGTGCGCGGCGCGCGCGCAAAGCGGGCCGAGGCCGCACTTAATCAAAATGGCTCGGTCGCCGAGGCGATTTATGCAGCGGGCTATTCGGGGCCGAGCCGCTTTTACGCAGAGACCGCTCGACGGCTGGGGATGAGCCCGAGCGCGTGGAGAAATGGCGGGGCAGGTGTGACAATCCGTTGGGCGATTGCGCAAACGACGCTTGGCAGCATGCTGCTCGCCGCGACGGATAAGGGAATTTGCCGCTTGTCATTCGATGAGGATGAGGCTGAGTTGCACCGCCGCTTTCCGCGCGCGGGGATTCTGCGCGGAGACCGCACATTTGCCGATCTGGTAAAGCGCGCGGTGGCAGCCGTCGATCATCCGGCGCAGATGCCAAGTCTGCCGCTTGATGTGCAGGGCACCGCGTTCCAGCAAGCGGTATGGGCTGAGCTTCAGCGCATTCCCCCCGGCGAAACGCGCACTTATGCCCAGATTGCAGCAGCGGTTGGCAAACCCAAGGCCGTCCGCGCGGCGGGCACTGCAAACGGCGCGAATAATGTTGCTGTCCTGATCCCCTGTCACCGTGTGATCCGCACCGACGGGACGATGGGCGGCTATGCCTATGGTATCGCCCGCAAAGAAAAACTCCTCGAACTGGAAAGTGCAAAATGACTGATAAAATCAAAGCCTTCGCAAAGCTTCACATCCCCGGAAATCCGTTGATCCTGTTCAATATATGGGATGCGGGCAGCACGGTTGCGGTAGCGAAAGCAGGCGCAACGGCGATTGCGACCGGAAGCTGGGGCGTGGCTGGCGCACACGGGATTGGCGACGGCGAAAAACTGCCGCTTGAAACCGCGCTGATGACACTCGCGGAGGTTGTTGCGGTTACGGATTTGCCCGTCAGCATTGATATGGAGGCTGGCTACGGTGCAGATGCGGCAGGCGTTGGCGCATCGGTGAAACGGGCGGCGGATATTGGCGCAGCAGGTATAAATATTGAGGATAAAGACCCTGTCTCGCGCGTGCTTTTTCCGATTGCCGAGGCCAGTGCGCGGATTGCGGCGGCGGCGGCAACCGGCGTGTTCGTCAATGCCCGCACCGATCTTTTCATCCTGACACCGCCCGCCGATCATGATGCCGCGCTGGTTGATCTGGTCGCGCACGCGGGCGAGCAGGGTTTCGATCCCCGGCGC
>JBBTEI010000039.1:0-17885 GCA_038042405.1 Pseudomonadota bacterium | reverse complement strand
CATTGAATCAACCTCTCAAAACTCATGCAAGCGCTTTAATAAGTCATGAGCCTAGATATGTGGGACTGGATTGGCGCTGGATTGATATTGGTCGGTGTTGTTGCAACTATTCCTGCAACGCTGTGCTGGGGACGTCGAAATGCCAAGGGCAATGCCGCCGGATTCATGCTCGGCGTCGGTGCCATGTTTGCCGGCCTGTTCGATCCCGCTAAGGCTCAGGCGACCGAGGAGCTTGACCGCACTAAACATACTGGTGGTGCGAAGCAGCAAGAGGCAGACGATCCTAAAACCACAAAAATTTGATCAAAGTATCAGCCAGATTGCGCCAACCCCTCGCGAACGCCAACCGCAATCAACCACTGCCCGACGAAATAAAGCAGCCATATCGCAACGCCGACAGTCACCGTATCACCAATCGGCCCCAATCGCGCGAATATCAGCAAGTCAGATGCCACAAACATCATTGCGCCAATGCCGGTACGATAACGGGGAAAAAGGCTCGTCCACGCCATCGCCGCCATCACCGAAAGTAGCAGCGCATAGATCACGATCCCAAGCGCAACGCTTCGGTCGGCAGGCAGCACATAAGCGGTGATTACCGTTGCTGGAATGATCAAGACGGCAAGGAGGCGCTGGCTTGGTGTCAAAGACGCACGACGGTTGCGCGCATAAAGCCAAATCGCAATCAAATGCCCAACTGCAAAGGCTACGGCACCTGTCATCAATCCAGCCGTCTCAAGCAAGACGTCCCCCGCCGCGCCGCAGGCCATAACGGCGGCAAGCAACCAGCCGTCCTGATCGCCCGCCTTTGCTGCGGCCCATAGCGCAAGCAGGCTAACCCCTGCGCCTTTCCATATTGTCATGACGGTTGGGCCAAACCCCATCCCCCAGATCGCTACATAGCTCAACCCTGCAATAATTGCTGCACGCAAGAGCCAAGGTGCCAGTGTGTCGCAATTATTCATGCCGATGCCCTCTCGCCAAAGACCTTAAAAAGCCATAACGGCTTACCGCGTGATACAGCAAATACATATTATCGGCGGCGGCCTCGCGGGTGCCGAGGCGGCATGGCAGCTTGCGGAGGCTGGCGTCACTGTTCGCTTGTCCGAAATGCGCGGCGTTGAAACAACCGCCGCGCACAAAAGCGATGATCTAGGCGAACTCGTCTGTTCGAACTCCTTCCGTTCAGATGATGCCACCAGCAATGCGGTTGGTCTGCTGCATGAGGAAATGCGGGCGCTTGGCTCACTCATTCTGCGGGAGGCGGATAAGCACCGCGTTCCCGCTGGTTCAGCACTTGCAGTCGATCGCGACGGCTATGCGGCGGGCGTAACGGCGGCGATTGCAACACATCCCAATATCACGCTTGTGCGCGAACGGATCGATGCGCTGCCAGAAGGGCCAGCCATAATTGCTACAGGGCCGCTGACTGGCGCATCACTTGCCAAAGCCATCGCGGCAGAAACAGGCGAAGATGCACTCGCCTTCTTCGATGCACTTGCTCCTATCGCCTATCATGAGTCGGTCAATATGGATGTCGCGTGGATGGCGTCACGCTGGGACAAAGGCGATACCAAGGACTATATCAATTGCCCGATGGACAAGGAGCAATATCTCGCCTTCCACGCCGCACTCATCGCTGGCGAGAAGTCTGAGTTTAAGGAATGGGAAGCTAACACGCCCTATTTTGATGGCTGTATGCCGATTGAAGTCATGGCGGAGCGTGGGATCGACACACTGCGCTATGGCCCAATGAAGCCGGTTGGGCTTGATAATCCAAAAACCGGCCGCTGGCCCTATGCCGTCGTTCAACTGCGTCAGGACAATGCACTGGGCACACTTTGGAATATGGTAGGCTTTCAAACCAAGCTCAAACACGCTGAGCAAGTCCGCGTGTTTCGCATGATCCCTGGCCTCGAAAATGCCGAATTCGCGCGGCTTGGCGGGCTTCACCGCAACACCTTCATTAAAGCACCAAAGCTACTCGAAGCTTCGCTACGGCTGACGTCAAAACCCAACATCCGCTTTGCCGGGCAAATCACCGGGTGCGAAGGCTATATAGAAAGCGCGGCGATCGGGATGCTGGCCGGGCGCTTTTGGGCGGCTGAATTGGCGGGTAGTACGCTTCCACCACCTCCACCAACAACAGCGCTTGGGGCGTTACTTGGCCATATCACAGGCGGGGCGGATGCCGATACCTATCAGCCCATGAACGTGAACTTTGGCCTGTTTCCGCCACTCACCGAAAAAGTGAAAAAGACAGATCGCAAACGCGGCTATACGGATCGTGCACGCGCTGACCTTGCAAAATGGTTGGATTAGGTCTCGGCCTCTTCTTCACCGATAGGCGCAATGCGAAGCGGTGGCGGACACTTGGTTGACTTTGGCTTGGCGCGCACCACACGCGTTGTCAGAAACTCGACAGGCGTCAGAACGCCAGAGCGATCTTTGTCAGCACCATTGAATTTGGTAATCGTCTTGACCGCATATTCATCGAAAGAGAGTTTGCCATCGCCGTTAACGTCAAGCTTGGCATAAGCCTTGCGCCGCGAAAACAAATATTCCGCCGCTGCCACGCCGCCATTCTTGTCACGATCATAGCGGCTAAAACGCTTTTCCTCGCGCGTTTTCTCGGTGGCTTGCGGCGGGTCAGTTACATCAAACAAGCCAAGCGAAGCCTTTTCGCTCACAGGCGGTGGCGCAATTTCTCCGGCATCGGCCTGCGATCGCCAGATGAAGATGCCCGCCGCCATCAACAGCAACGCCGACGCAACCCCTGCAAGAAACCGTCCCACCGCAACCCGACCTAATAAATTGTACAATTACGACATTCTAGCACGCAAACAGTGTAAAGCCAATGGCCTGAATAATGCGATGCGGTGATCCCGCAACACGCTGCTCGTCTCGGGAGCGTTTGCAATCTCCTTGGGCAAAACGGGCAAGGATTGCAAAGCTGCGCATCGATTTGGGTAATCTGGCCGCGACATTACCATGCAGAGCGTCGCGTGCGAGTGCGAGTGCACGCATAGCGGTTCCAGCATGAGAGCAATGCCGTGCAAAATCGCTCAAAGCCCAGCCTGCACCAGCGCGATCATCAGCCGCCCCACCTGCGAGCCGGGCCGCAACTGCAAACAAACCACCACCGCGCTGCCGCGCATATTCGGCCAACTGAAGGTCAGTATAGGGTAAATCGTCAAGCAACACTGCCCACCCATCAATGATCGTTTTGAACGCATCCGGGCCAATGTTATGGCGTGTCATCAAGGCATGAAGCGACGCCGCCACCGGCTCGCTGACGCTCCAGCGATCAAGCTGATCGCGCCACCACGCAAGCCGAATCTGGATCAGGCTCACTTCATTCGTCGCCTTGAATGCCTGACCAAGGATAGCATCAAATTCCAACAATGCCGTATATTCGGCGCGTAGCCTTGCAGGTGCATACGCCAGCGCCAGTTGCTCATCAGGCCCAATCATGAATTGCCCTTAACAGCAACGGCGTCAAAAATATGACGAATTTTGCATTAACCTCGTCGCTTTAGCCGCCATTATCCGTTTTTGTCGCATTGTCGATCACAAGTTTTCTCGCTCGTGATCGGATTGTAATGAATAAAATGATTGGTCAACAGCCAAGCGTCAAGCGACAGCTTAGCTTTCTGGCACGTTTGCGCGGCGATGTTGCAGGCAACGTCCTGATGATCACTGCGGGTGCTATTATTCCGTTGACCGCGATGATTGGTGCTGGCGTCGACACCAGCCGCGCTTATCTCGCCAAATCGCGCCTCCAGCAGGCTTGCGACGCCGGCGCACTTGCCGCGCGCAAGTTTATGGGCGGTGGCACTTTGACGACCGATGTGACCACAAAGGCGCAAACCTTCTTCGGCAACAACTTTCCTACAGGCACATACGGCACCACGGACACAAGCTTTACACCGTCACAAACGGCCGATGGTCAGGTGCGGGGCACTGCAACATCGCGTGTGCCGATGACGCTGATGACAATTTTCGGCAATGATTATTCTACCATCAATGTGACCTGCGACGCCAAGCTTGAGGTCGGCAACTCGGACATCATGCTAGTGCTCGACATTACCGGGTCGATGGCTTGCGCGCCGGAAGATTCAAGCACCACCTGCAGCGACTATATTAACTTTGGCGGAGGCTTCAACAGCAGTACTGGGCGCTATGTCGAGAAAAGCAACTCGCGCATGATTGGCCTTCGTGCCGCCGTGGTTGACTTTTTCGACGAATTGGACAGCGCAGTCAGTGACAGCTCGCGCGTACGTTACGGCATTGTTCCTTATTCAAGCAACGTAAACCTAGGTTCGACCAGTATGGATACGGGAAGCAGCGCACCCGGCATCCTCCGCCCCGAATGGCTGGTGGATAGCTGGGCCTACCAGAGCCGTGACGCCAATATGACAACTCTTGAGTCGAGCGAGAGTGGCCGTACCAACACGATCGAAGTATACAGCTCAGGCGCGAGCATCTCGCAGTCAAATTGCGCCAACTATGGCCGCAACCAATTTCCAACTGCTGGAACCAATCCGATTGTGACGGGAACCCCACCAGCGACGACGACAACTGTTAGTTATACCAACAACGCCAATGGCAACGTCGATTGGGGGTATTCAGGCGCAAGGGACACAAGCGGTACCACCCGCAGCTGTCGGCGGACACGCACCAGCTTTACCACCACTTACACTGGTAATTATCGTTTTACCGACTGGACTTATCAGGTCTCTTCGCTTGATGTCAGCACCTTCAAAACCGGCAGCACCTTAAGACTCGCGCGCAACGGCAATGGCACAGTGACGACGCAAGGCACATATACGTTAAGTGCGCTCGCAGCAGCAACCAACAGCGGCAGCAATGTCGATCTGAGATGGACAGGCTGTATCGAAGAACGCAATACCGTGGCCGCAGATAGAAACGGATTCGATCCGATCCCGACCAACGCGTTTGACCTTAATATTGATCTGGTTCCAGACAGTGATGCCACCCGCTGGCGCCCGGCAATTTCCGAGATGATTTATAATCGCAACAATCAAGATACCGAAACAAATAGTGGTGATTTTTTCCAGCCAGCTCAATCAAACACCGCCTTTTCGTGCAATAAGCGCGCTTGGAAACTGGCTGAACGCACACGTTCGGAAATGAATAATTATGTGTACGGCTCTGATTTCTTACCGCACGGTGGTACCTACCATGACATTGGAATGATTTGGGGCGCACGATTAATTTCACCAACCGGGCTTTTTGCATCCGAAAATGCCACCGCACCCAATGGTCTCCCGATTGATCGCCACATCATTTTTATGACCGATGGCGACATGAGTCCGAGTAAAACAAGTTATACAATGTATGGCTTTGAAAAACTTGATAATCGTATCGATGAAAACACCGCCACTGAGGATCTCAAAAACCGGCATAACGCAAGGTTTGTCGCCGCCTGCAATGCAGCACGTGCCAAGGGCATCACGATATGGGTGGTTGGCTTCTCACAAGCACTGACGCCGCAGCTCACCGCCTGCGCGGATCCCGGCAATTCCTTTACGTCGAGCGATACCGCAACGCTGCGTCGGCAGTTCCGCCAGATCGCATCACGCATCGCACAGTTGAGGCTCGAAAGATGATAAGACATATTCGTAAACGGCTGCAAAAGGATAATCGCGGAACCGCGCTGATGGAATTTGCTTTGGTGGCACCGACATTCATGTTGGTACTGATGGGCATTTTCGATCTGAGCTACCGTGCCTATGCCATTTCAATATTGCAGGGCGCGGTTCAGAAGGCCGGTCGCGATTCGACGCTTGAAGGTGCATCGGGAGGGCTAGGCTTAATTAACGCGACAATCACAAATCAAATGCGGGCTGTAGCAAGTTCCGTAGCAATGAGCTTTGATCGCAAATCATATGTGAGTTTTACGCGCGCTGGACAAGCAGAAGAGTTCGAGGATCGCAACGATCCCATAACAGGCGTCCCAAACGGTGTTCGTGATGTTGGCGAATGTTACTTCGACGAAAATGGCAGCGGAACTTACGATAGCAACGCCGGGATTAACGGTCAGGGCGGAGCCCGTGACATCGTCGTCTTCTCTGCAACCGCCGTATATCCACGCCTTTTCCCGATGTATGGGCTGCTCGGCTTCCCACAGAATGAAACAATCACGGCCACGACGGTGCTGCGCAACCAACCCTTTGGAGCGCAAGCCACCCGTCCAAATCCGAGGGTTTGCATATGACGTTGTTGCGTAAAACAAAGACTCTATTATCCACGCTATGCCGTGACATCAGCGGACTTGCGGTGATCGAATTCGCCTATGTCATGCCAATATTCACTGCAGTGGGCATCGGCGGCATTGAAATGACCAACTACGCCAATACGAATATGAAGATCAGTCAGGCAGCAATGGCGCTCGCTGATAACATGTCACGCGTCGGGCTAGAGTCTTCGTTATCGTCGGTGCAAATCCGCGAGGCCGATGTGAACGACGGTTTGATCGGTTTCCAGCGTCAAACCGGCAATCTCAATTTTGGCCTGAATGGCCGCGTCATACTCTCAAGTCTCGAACGCAATGCCGAAGGTGGTCAATGGATTCACTGGCAGCGCTGCTTCGGCAGCATGGCCGTTGCACCGCGCTACGGAACCCAAGACACAGGCATAACCGGGACTGCTTTTCTCGGCATGGGGCCGTCAACAGGGCGGGTTACCGCACCGATTGATACAGCAGTCATGTTTGTCGAGGTAACCTACACCTATCAACCGCTATTCACCGGCTTCTTCTTGCGTGACCGGACAATTCGCCACGAAGCATCATTCATCAACCGCGATCCACGCGACTTGGCCCAGATTTACAACCCGAATCCCGCTGCCACAGTCGCGACCTGCACCTAACTACCGGTTACACGTCCGCTTCACCACTGCCACGATCCTCGGCACATCAACAATCGCGATTTTTTCGAGGTTGGCAGCGTAAGGCAGCGGAACGTCTTCATTGAGAACGCGGGCCACCGGCGCATCAAGATCATCAAAGCCCTGCTCCATGCAGACCGCGATAATCTCGCTTGCGATTGAGCAGACCGGCCAACCTTCCTCAACCACCACCATCTTGTTGGTGCGCGACAGACTTTCGAGAACAGCTTCGGTATCAAGCGGGCGCAACGTGCGCAGATCAATCACTTCGGCATCAATCCCTTCCGCCGCCAATTGCTCGGCAGCTTGAAGTGCCAGACCAACCCCGATTGAATAGCTGACAATTGTCACATCCGTGCCGCTACGCATCGTCCGCGCCTTGCCGATGGGCAGCGTGACATCGCCAACCGGAACATCAAAACTGCGCCCGTAAAGCAGCTCATTTTCGAGAAATACTACCGGATCGGGGCATTGAATCGCCGCGCGCAGCAATCCTTTTGCGTCCGCCGCATCATATGGCGCGATAACGATCAGGCCAGGAACACTGGCGTACCACGGCGCAAAATTCTGGCTATGCTGCGCGCCGACGCGTGATGCCGCGCCATTGGGGCCACGGAACACAATCGGGCAGCGCATTTGCCCGCCCGACATATAATTGGTTTTCGCCGCCGAATTGATAATATGATCAATCGCCTGCATCGCGAAGTTGAATGTCATGAATTCGATCACAGGACGAAGGCCGCCCATCGCGGCCCCGGCACCTATCCCGGCAAAGCCGTATTCAGTAATCGGCGTATCAATCACGCGGCGCGGGCCGAATTCTTCGAGCAGGCCTTGGGTAACCTTATAAGCGCCCTGATATTCGGCGACTTCCTCACCCATCACGAACACCCGGTCATCGGCGCGCATTTCTTCGGCCATCGCATCACGCAGTGCCTCACGCACGGTCGTTTTGACGGTTTCACCATTTGTGGCCGGTCCAATAACAGGAGCTGGAGGTGGAACTGCAACGATAACCGCAGCTGCAGGTATTTCGACTGCGCTCGACATGAGCGATTTAGAAGGCACGGCCTCTTCATCATCACCGGCAATCCGGGCAATCACGGCACCGACCTTAACGCCTTCGCTGCCTTCAGCGATCAGAATTTCGGTGATTACACCTTCATCAATAGCCTCAAACTCCATCGTCGCCTTGTCGGTTTCAATCTCGGCGAGGATATCGCCCGATTTGACGCTGTCGCCTACTTTCACGAGCCATTTGGCGAGCGTGCCTTCTTCCATTGTCGGCGAAAGTGCGGGCATTTTGAGTTCGATAGCCATCAATATTGCCCCACCAAAACGTCAGTATAAAGTTCATGCGGTTCAGGCTCTGGCGAAGTTTCAGCAAAATCGGCCGCTTCGGCGACGGTCTTGCGGATGTCCTTATCAATATCCTTGATCACATCCTCACTGATGCCAGCCTCAGCCATGTCTTTCTTCAGCCCCTCAATCGGATCGGATTTTTCGCGGACGTCCTGCACTTCTTCGCGTGACCGGTACTTCGCGGGATCAGACATTGAGTGGCCACGATAGCGATAGGTCTTAAGCTCCATCAGCAGCGGGCCATTGCCTGCGCGGACAAATTCAAGCGCCGCCTCGGCAGCCCCTCGCACCTCAAGCGCGTCCATCCCGTTGACCTGCATCCCCGGAATGCGGAACGAATCCCCGCGCCGATGAAAGTCGGTCTCGGCACTCCCGCGCGCAACCTTAGTGCCCATCGCGTAACCGTTGTTTTCAATAACAAAGATGATCGGCAGTTTCCAAAGCGCCGCCATATTAAAGCTTTCGTAAACTTGGCCCTGGTTCGCCGCCCCGTCGCCAAAATAAGCCATGCAGACGCCGCCGTCGCCAGTATATTTATGGCCAAACGCAAGCCCAGTACCAAGGGCAACCTGAGCGCCGACAATGCCATGACCGCCGTAAAACTTATGGCTCGTCGAAAACATGTGCATCGATCCGCCCTTGCCGCGCGAAATTCCGGCGGCACGCCCGGTCAGTTCAGCCATGATCAAATTGGGGTCAATACCGTAAGCGAGCATATGGCCATGGTCGCGATAGCCCGTAATTACGCTATCCTTACCCGGCTCAAGTGCAGACTGCAGCCCGACCGCGACGGCCTCCTGACCGATATACAAATGGCAAAACCCACCAATCAACCCAAGCCCGTAAAGCTGCCCGGCGCGCTCCTCAAAACGGCGGATCAGCACCATTTCCCTATAAAAACTGAGAAGCTCTTCCTTACTGGCTTTGTACCGTTTTGGCGCGCGCGGCGTATCAAGCATTTTAGGAGTGGGGGTTTTGGCCAAAAGTCGATCCTTCCGCTACGTCAACACGGCTACGCTCTGCACAGTCTATAGGACGCAAGCGACGCGATGCGCAATCACCAGAGCGGTGAAAAAGGCTTACTCGATCGGGATAATCACTTCATCGGGGTGGGTAAGGCCAAGATCGCGGCGGACAAGCTCATCCACCATGTCAGGATTGGCGTGGCGCGGATCAAGCAGCTTCACCCGGTTGGCGAGCTCGGCCTTTTCCTGCTGCACCAGTGCAAACTCAACCTTGCGCGCTTCATAGCGCTGGCTGTAATCGCCCCATGCCAACACACCGTTCGATCCGAACAGCGCGTAGCTTCCGAAAAAGGCAATGATCGTAAATGCAATTGCCGGCAAAAACGCAGAGCGCAACAATAAGATAAGTTTTTTGGCCCGCTTCATGGCCAACGCTTGAATCACAAGCGACTCAGCGAATCAACCCCTAAAGCGCAAAAATGCGTCGCGTCCCGCATATTTAGCGACACCTGCTAATTCTTCTTCGATGCGGATAAGTTGATTATATTTCGCGAGCCGGTCTGATCGGGCAAGACTGCCCGTTTTGATTTGCCCACAATTGGTCGCGACCGCGAGGTCGGCAATCGTCGCATCCTCGGTCTCGCCCGAGCGGTGTGACATAACCGCAGTATAGCCCGCGCGGTGCGCCATATCGACTGCCGCGAGCGTTTCAGTCAACGTACCAATCTGATTGACCTTGATCAGGATTGAATTGGCCAGCCCCTCATTGATCCCGTCACGCAGCCGCACGGGATTGGTGACGAACAGATCATCGCCGACGAGCTGAACGCTCTTGCCGATTTTCTCGGTGAGCAATTTCCAGCCTTCGCGATCATCCTCACCCATACCATCCTCAATCGAAAGGATTGGGTAACGGCGGGCAAGATCAGCAAGATAATCGACCTTTTCTGCCGAGGAAAGCACCCTGCCCTCACCGTCAAGATGATAGGCACCGTCCTTGAAATATTCGGTTGCTGCACAGTCAAGCGCGAGCATGACATCATCGCCGGGCCGGTATCCCGCCGCCTCAATCGAAGCCATGATGAAATCAAGTGCTTCAGCAGGCGAGGCAAGGTTAGGCGCAAAGCCGCCTTCATCACCAACTGCGGTCGCCAGCCCCTTATCATGCAGTTTTTTCTTGAGCGTATAAAAAATCTCTGATCCCATCCGTACCGCGTCAAACACGCTTTCGGCAGCAACCGGCATCACCATGAATTCCTGAAAATCGATTGGATTGTCAGCGTGCGCGCCGCCGTTGATAATGTTCATCATGGGCACGGGCAACATGTGCGCCGAAACGCCGCCAACATAACGGTAGAGCGGAAGCCCGCGCGAATCAGCCGCTGCTTTCGCTACAGCAAGGCTGACGCCGAGGATGGCATTCGCGCCTAATCGCGCCTTATTCTCGGTGCCATCAAGCGCGATCATCGCACCGTCAACCTCACGCTGATCTTCGGCCTCAAGCCCGCGCAATTCGTCGGCGATCTCACCATTGACGCCATCAACTGCCTTTTGCACGCCTTTGCCAAGGAAACTTTTGGAGTCACCGTCACGCAGTTCAACCGCCTCATACGCGCCAGTTGATGCGCCTGACGGCACCGCTGCACGGCCAAAGCTGCCGTCCTCAAGCATGACATCAACCTCAACTGTCGGGTTCCCCCGGCTGTCAATTATCTGGCGGGCATGGATATCGAGGATCGCGGTCATTATATAGGCTCCCAGAAGGATCGGTGATAATGGGCGTGCCCATATCGGCGTTCAGGGTTTGAAGCAACTTTCCGCCGGGAAGTACGTTTATGTCTGAAAGGAATTGATCATCATGGCTGAAAAGAAAGCAACGGCCACAGCGTCCACCGAATCCACCAGCTCCGCCAAACCAGCAGCAAACAAAGCAAAAACAGCCGCAAAACCCGCGTCCAAAGTTACAACCGCTGCCGTGCAAAAGCCAGTTGTGAAGGCCTCCGCTGCAGCAGGCGAAACGCTGCGAGATCAGGCGGGCTCATTCAAGGATAAAGCGGGCGACAAAGCCCGCGAATATGCCAACACCGGCAAAGATAAGGCGACTGATCTGCTCGAAAGCCTGTCCCAGACAGTCTCTGATCTTGCAAAGAGCGTGGATGAAAGGCTTGGCACATCTTACGGGGATTATGCACGTAAGGCAGCCGACACAGTTTCAGGCGCAGCAGATACGCTCAAAGACAAGGATGTTGATGATCTTGTCGCCGACACGCGCGAATTCGTGCGCAAACAGCCAGCGATAGCGATTGGCGCGGCAGCAGCCGTCGGATTCCTCCTGACCCGTTTAATCAAAGCAGGCTCAAATGACCGCAATGATGCCTGAGCATCTGGTCTGACCTTCTCATGAGCGAAGCCGAACCACCCACTGAGACACAAGAAAGGCCAGCGCTGGCAAGTCTGCTGGTCGAGTTAACGCGTGATGCGCGCAGTTTTGCCAATGCAGAAGTGGCGTATCTCAAGGCGCAGGCAGGCGAGCGCGCCCATTTCGCAGTGCCCGGCTTGATCATGATCGGCATCGCGATTGCACTTGGGTTCGGCACGCTGGTGGCGGTTCCAGTCAGCTTGATCTGGCTATTAGCACCAATGATCGGGGCTGGCTGGGCGACATTGGCAGTAACCGTTGCGGGATTGGCAGTCACGGTTTTTCTGCTCAATTTGGGCATGCGTCGGGTGAAGGCGGTCATGAAGCGGCCGGAAGACCGATGAGCGAACTTGATGATCGCAAGGCTGAAGTAGCGAACAGCAAATCCCGCCTCATGACCCGCATTGACGAGATTCGCAGTCGCGTTCAGCCGGCATCACTGATGACTGACGTAAAAATGGTCGCCCGCAAGCGTGCAATTAGCGCCGCGACAATAGCCGTTTCACAATGCAAAGCCCGCCCAATAATTGCAGTTGGTGCTATTAGCGCCGGATTGGCCTATCTTTTTCGTAAACCTTTGTTAAATGCGCTCGCAAAGCGCCTCCAACCGGAGAAAAACGATGACAAATAGTCCAAAAGAGACAGCAGAAGAACTCCGCAAAAAAGTGGCTGACGCCTACGGCAGCGGCAAAGAAAAAGCCGAAACTACGGTAAAGGCTGTCCGCGAACGCTCTGCCAAAGCCACCGGTGCTGCAAAGCGCAAGACCAACCAAAGCCTTGAGAAAAACCCGATTGCAGCGCTAGTCGGCGGCCTTGCCCTTGGCGCTATCGCCGCTGCTTTGCTTCCTAAAACAAAGCGTGAAAGCGATCTGATGGGTAAAGCGGGCGATAAGATTCGGAGCACGGCCAGCGCTGCGACCAAGGCCGCACGCGATGCTGGCAAAAACCAGCTTGATGTGCTTGGCCTCAACAGCAGTTCTGCCCGCGATCAGCTTCGCGGTGTTATTGACAAAATTGGCCAAGCCGCCTCAACTGCCTCACAAGCCGCGACTGATGCGGTACGCAAAAAGTCCTGAACCATGAGCAATCTCCATCTCGTTTTTGGCGGCCGCGTTAATGATCCGCGCGCACTCAATTTTGAGGATCTTTCATCGATCCATATCGTCGGCATGTTCCCAGACTATAAAAGCGCAGAAAAGGCGTGGCGGGCAGCAGCTCAGAAAACGGTCGACGATGCTGAAATGAAATATGTCTTGGTGCACCTCCACCGCTTGCTCCAGCCCGATGTGCTTGAGCGTAACGAAAGCTGACGATGGCGTCCAAAGCGTTGCGGTTTCATCGCCCTGCTCCACATTTCAGCACCACCGTCCCAAAACAGGACAGCTTGGCACCCGATTTAACAGAATTGACAGTTAACGTGTCACAAACACTTGCTAACAACAGGTTAATCGGTACCGGTACGATCAATCGGGAACAACCGACGCGTCGCTTTAGCCTCCTGAAATCAGGGGAATTTTTATTCCAACTGGGGATTTTGTTATGAAATTCATGAAACCATTTGCTATCGCCGCGCTTGTTGCAGGCGTTCTCCCATCGGCTGCAAATGCAGCAACAATTACGTTCAGCACTCGCGCAGCGTTTCAAGCCACACTATCAAGTTCGTTCACGGATACTTACGACACAACACGTGGCTACCAACCTGGCTTTTCAATCACCGCTGATGCACCATTTTCAGCGATTGTCGGGCAAACACGCTACCAGACAACGGGCTTTCAAAATCTAAACATCATTCAGAGCAACGGTACTTATTGTGCCGGCTGCAACGGCAGCTTCAACCTGTTCTTCGATGCGACGACTTTTGGCACAGCCAACGGCGTACAGGCAGTTGGCTTCGATGCGCCATTAAACCAAGGTTTTGACGCGCTTGTGACATTTGGCGATAACACAAATCAACTTTTTGCTATCCCGGTCACCAACGGTTTGGCCAGCACATTCTTTGGACTCTCCTCAGACAAGCTGATCAAAGCAATCGCATTCGGCCCCGGCGGTCAGCGCACACAAAGCGTTTCGTTCGTACTCGACAACCTTACGATTGGTAACGCTGTTCCTGAACCGGCAACATGGGCGATGATGATCGTCGGCTTCGGCCTCATCGGTGCGACAGCACGCCGTCGTCAGGGCGCTCGTACTGTGACGGCCTGATTTTGATTATGGGGGTGGCGCTCCGGCACTGCCCCCGTTTTCACTCGACAATCATGCGTTGCGCTATCGCAGCACGAGTAAAGTCCGCGCGAACATCAGCCCGGCAAGAAAGCCGCCGATATGTGCCGCAATGGCAATATTCTGGTTTGTGGAAAGAGTCGCAATGCCGATCATCCACTGAAGCGCAGTCCACGCCGCAGCCAGCCATAATGCATGGACATAATGCGCCGGAATTGGCCCTATCCTACGTGCGCGGCTCCGGCTGAAAAGCATCGCATAAGCCCCCACAATTGCTGAAATTGCACCGCTAGCGCCTATCATCGGAACAGTCTGACCCACATTCGCGAAATAATGCGCAGAGGCTGCGGCATAGGCACCCACAAGATATAGAAATATCACCGACCAGCCGCCAAGCGTCTTTTCAACCACGCGTCCGCAGAAAACCAGAGTCAGCATGTTCATCGCCACATGGCCAAAGCCTCCATGGATAAGCGTCGCGGTCAACGGTGTCAGATCGGCAGGCACCCGCCATGTGAGTCCGCTTTGCGCAAGCGCTCTGGCCGCGTCGTCCGCAGACACACCAAACAGTGCGGGGATAAAGCCACCAGCATAGGGTATAAAATTCGAAAGCCCCAGCACAACAGCCGCCAGCCAAGCCAGCGACGTTATGATGACAATTGAATCAGTCACGGGTTGGCGTGACGGCGCTTCCACAATCAGATGAACTCGATCTTCGACACCAAATAATATCGATCACCCGATGGCACCGTCACCTCAATCTCATCATCAACCTTGCGGCCGATCAGCGCGCGACCAAGCGGCGAATTATACGAAATTTTCCCGGTTTTGGCGTCAGCCTCAGGCTGTCCAACGATCTGGTAACGAATTGGCTTTTCATGTTCATCAAGCAATGTGACCGTCGCGCCAAAGACAATTTTATCGCCCGATAGCGTCGCGGGGTCGATCACCATCGCACGGCTAAGCTTGTCCTCGATATCGCTGATTGTTGCTTCAACCTGGCCTTGCCGCTCTTTCGCCGCATGATATTCGGCGTTTTCGGACAAGTCACCGTGAGCGCGCGCTTCTTCAATCGCATCGATAATTTGCGGACGCTCAATCTTGAGTCGGCCCAGATGCTCAATCAGCATCGCATAGCCTTCGGCAAGCATCGGCATTTTACTATCAGCAGTCGCCATCGTTCAACACTTTCACTTCAACATTATGGAGAAAAAATCGCATAGCCGGCGGCCCGCGAAGCCGGGCCAACCATTTCGACACTTCACTTTATGGGATCAGCGTGCGCTATCCAAATGATAGGATTGCAGCGCACGAACTTCAAGTGTTCGTTCGCGTAATGCAGATATTGCTTGTGCAGCAGCAAGCGATGCGGCGGCCGTTGTAAAGATTGGCACCTTCGCCATTAGCGCGGATCGGCGGATCGATTCACTGTCTTTTAACGATTGCCAGCCTTCGGTCGTGTTGAAGATCAGCGCGATTGCATCGTCTTTGATCCGGTCAACAATATGGGGACGCCCTTCAGCAACCTTATTGACGATCTCGACCGCGATTCCCTCCGCTTCAAGAAATCGCGCCGTCCCACGCGTTGCGATTATGATAAAACCAAGCCCCGCGAGCGCGCGAACCGCGGGCACAATCACCGCCTTGTCGCTTTCCTTAACCGATACAAACAGTGTTCCGGCTGTTGGCAATATCGTTCCCGCACCAATTTGCGCCTTGGCAAATGCGGTTACAAAATCTGCCGCGATTCCCATAACTTCGCCCGTAGATTTCATTTCAGGCGAAAGAACGGGGTCAACGCCGGGGAAGCGTGCGAACGGAAAAACCGCCTCCTTGACCGCAACATGCTTCACGTCAAGGTTAATTGGCGGGAGATCCCTAAGCTTATGCCCCGCCATCACCAGCGAAGCGATTTTGGCAATCGGCGCACCAATCGCTTTGGCGACGAAAGGCACCGTCCGGCTGGCACGCGGATTGACCTCAATCAGGTAAACCGCGCCATCTTTCACCGCGAACTGGATGTTCATCAGGCCCGTAACCTTGAGCGCGCGCGCAAGAACGTCGGTTTGCCGGGCGATCTCATCAATGATATTCTTGGGCAAACTGTACGGCGGCAGTGAGCAGGCACTATCGCCCGAATGGACGCCAGCCTCTTCGATGTGCTGAAGAATGCCCGCAACCACAACATCAGTGCCATCGGCAATCGCATCAACATCAACCTCAATCGCGTCGCGCAGATAGCGGTCGATCAAAACAGGCGAATCGCCCGAAACTTGCACCGCGGTTTGAATGTAATTTTCAAGCTGTGCTTGCGTATCAACAATCTCCATCGCCCGGCCACCAAGCACATAAGACGGGCGCATAAGCACTGGATAACCGATTGATTCGGCAACCTTAATCGCTTCCTCCCGGCTGCGCGCGATCCCATTTTTGGGCTGTTTCAGCTTTAGTTTGTTGATCAGTGCAGCAAAACGCTCACGGTCTTCGGCCAGATCGATCGCATCGGGCGATGTGCCGAGAATCGGAATGCCAGCCTCTTCAAGCGCGCTGGCGAGATTAAGCGGCGTCTGCCCACCAAGCTGGACGATCACGCCTTTCAGCGTCCCGTTTTGCTTTTCGACATGGAGGATTTCGAGAACATCCTCTGCAGTTAGCGGCTCAAAATATAGCCGATCCGACGTGTCATAGTCAGTTGATACCGTCTCAGGATTGCAATTGACCATGATCGTTTCATAGCCAGCATCCGACAGCGCAAAGCAGGCGTGGCAGCAGCAATAGTCAAACTCAATCCCCTGCCCGATCCGGTTAGGCCCGCCGCCAAGGATAACGATCTTTTCGCGGTTCGTCGGCGCAGATTCGCACTCTGGCGTACCAAAACTGGGCGCTTCATAGGTGGAATACATGTACGGCGTCTTGGCCTCAAATTCGGCCGCGCAGGTATCAATCCGCTTGAACACGGGCCGCACGCCAAGTTTGTGGCGGTGCGCGCGCACTTCATCCTCGGTAATCCCGCCAGTCATGGCAACGATCGCATCGCGGATCAGCCCGGAACCGCGCCGGATCGCGCTTTCCATGCCGGGCCGGACATGGGCCGACTCAAGCGCGAGGAACGCTAGTCGCTTATCCGAAAAGCCCATTGCCTTCAGGCGGCGCATTCCGGCGGCATCTTGCGGCAAGCCGCCACTGATCACTTCACGCTCCGCCGCGACAATCTCTGCAATCCGTTCAAGGAACCAGGGGTCATATTTCGCGACATCATGGATTTCGGCAACGCTCATCCCTTCACGCAAACACTGCGCCGCGACGAGCAAGCGATCCGGCGTTGGCCGTGAAAGCGCGGCGATCAGATCATCCTTTGACGCGTCTTTGAGCGCGTCAACATAGTTAAAGCCCGACAGCCCCGTCTCAAGCCCGCGTAACGCCTTCTGCAGCGACTCGTGGATGTTGCGGCCAATCGCCATAACCTCGCCAACACTCTTCATCGCGGTTGAGAGCAATGGCTCGGCCCCCTTGAACTTTTCAAAGGCAAAGCGCGGGATTTTGGTGACGACATAGTCAATTGTCGGTTCGAACGAGGCGGGCGTTGCACCAGTGATATCGTTGGTGATCTCATCAAGCGTATAGCCAACCGCAAGTTTCGCCGCGACCTTGGCAATCGGGAAGCCTGTCGCCTTGGATGCCAGCGCCGAGCTCCGCGAAACGCGCGGGTTCATTTCAATGACAATAAGTCGCCCATCCTTGGGATTAACTGCGAACTGTACGTTAGAACCACCTGTTTCAACACCAATTTCTCGCAAGCACGCGATGCTCGCGTTGCGCATGATCTGATATTCCTTGTCCGTCAGCGTCAGTGCGGGGGCAACCGTAATGCTGTCCCCAGTATGCACCCCCATCGGGTCAATATTCTCAATCGAACAAATGATGATGCAATTGTCGTTGCGGTCGCGCACCACCTCCATCTCATATTCTTTCCAGCCGAGCAGCGATTCCTCGATCAGCACCTCGGT